>NZ_JADOVC010000028.1:0-52035 GCF_015751645.1 Flavobacterium sp. CG_9.1 | reverse complement strand
GGGGCTCACCTCTTCCCATCCCGAACAGAGTAGTTAAGCCCGCCTGCGCAGATGGTACTGCAGTTATGTGGGAGAGTATGTCGTCGCCTTTCTTTTAAAACCCTTCATCAATAGATGAAGGGTTTTTTGTTTTATAGCTATTCCGCGTTGATTACAGAATTAAGAATAAAACCAATCAAGAACAAAACATGTGGAGTAGCAAAAATTATAATCGGTTAAAATTTTTTGTATTGGTTTTGTAGGATCAAGAACAAAATGACGGATCATAACGAAAACCTAGGAGTATCAAAAATTGTAACCGGTTAAGAAGTGTTATATTGGTTTTGTAGGATCAAGAACACTATACCGTTTAATCTAATTTTTGATAGTAATCGTTTATTCTGAAGTAATGTTATAGGTCTTTCATAATTTTTTATATTCTTTAAATAGTATTTCAGGCCGTTCTTTTTTGCCTACGTCCCATTTGTTATTATTTTCATATTGTAGAACCGTGCTTGAAGTTAATAATTGCTTAGCGGTTTCACAAGCAGCAAATTTTTTTGTGAATTTTACCATATTCAAGTATGATTGAGATTCTTCTACTTTTCGATGTGATAAAATCGTCCAAACTTTAAGTAAAGTAATTCAGAGATAACTGTATAGGAGGCTTTAAATTGGATTGAAGAATATAGAACATTTAGCATTTATATTACTTATAAAAGAATATGTTATTTTTAATACAAATTAAAAAAAATTATGCTGTTGTGTTTTAATCTTAAGGAAAGATTTGGAAGTAAACCTTAAATTTGGTGGTTTATGAAGTAGTAGTATAGACAAATCTAATGCTTAGTTTCCAGTTTCTTTTTTTGCTGCAATTTTTTAATTGGTAAAAAAATTTAGTGATTATTTGCTTAAGTATTTTTATTTTGTATTCGCAGTGTAAAATGTATTTTTTTTTATTAAATTTAACATATGTTTAGTCTTAAGTAGTTAATTATTAGCGTTAATGAAATTAGAGTGCCCATTTCTATGCGAATAATTTATTTTTCATAGTACTACATTTTATCTATTTATAGAAGTAAAAAAATAATTGTTAAATATATAATCTTTGCTTTTTTTTGAGAATTAAAATTTTCATTATTTTATTTATCAAAAGTATCCAGAAGATTATAAACGTCTTAGATTAGCTTTTTGTAAAAAAAAGAGATGCGAAAAATCAAGTTTGAAATTTGCAGTTTTTCTTTCCATATTAATATTTAAAAAATGTTGCAACAGTGATGGCAAAAAATAGTCAATTTAGTCTTGATGAAGGTGAAGTTCTGCATATAAAACCAGAATCAAGCATCTCCCAAACTGGTATCAATGATTTTCCTATTGTTGGTATTGGAGCGTCAGCTGGTGGCTTAGAAGCATTGGAATTATTTTTTGAAAACATGCCGATCAATACTGGGATGGCGTTTGTTGTGATTCAACATTTAGACCCGACTCATATTGGAATGATGCCAGAATTATTACAAAGGATGAGTAAAATGAAGGTTTCGCAGGCCGAAGATGCAGTAAGAGTAAAACCAAATACTGTTTACGTAATTCCACCCAATAAAAGTTTGTCTTTATTAAATAGTAAGTTACATTTATTTAGTCCAACACAAGCACGTGGTCTACGATTGCCAATCGATATTTTTTTTAAATCATTAGCGAAAGATCGTATGCAAAAAAGTGTCGGAGTTATTCTTTCTGGTATGGGATCTGACGGTCCGTTGGGTTTGAAAGCTATTAAAGAAAGTGAGGGTATTGCAATAGTTCAGGATCCTGCTACTGCAAAATTTGACAGTATGCCTCGCAGTGTATTAGAGATTGTTGTTCCTGATCTTGTAGCCCCAGTTGAAGAAATACCAAGTAAAATGATAGGTCTGATTAAATTTTTACCTCCAGCAAATAGGGAGGCTGTTTTTCTTACTAAATCCAAAAATAACCTTGATAAAGTTATCATCTTATTAAGGGAACAAACAGGGCATGACTTTTCAATGTATAAAGAGAGTACTTTAATGCGCCGTGTTGAACGAAGAAAAGGATTACATCAGATAGATGAAATACAAAATTACGTTCGTTTTTTACAAGAGAACTCAAGCGAGATTGAATTACTTTTTAAAGAATTACTGATTGGTGTGACTAGTTTCTTCCGGGATCCTGCAGTCTGGATCAAACTTAAAGAGGAAATAATTCCTAACATTTTAAGAGAAATGCCTAGCGGATACATCCTGCGAGCATGGGTTCCGGCATGTTCAACAGGTGAAGAAGCTTATTCATTGACTATCGTTTTTGAAGAAGCTTTATCTAAAATTGAGAGAACCAAAAGGATTAAAGTTCAAATTTTTGCTACAGATTTAGATGTTTTATCTATTGAGAAAGCTAGAAAAGGATTCTTTTATTCCTCTATATCAAAAGATGTTTCTCAAGAACGGATAAATAAATTTTTTGTACAGGAGAAAGACGGATACCGCGTGAATGCATCTATTCGGGAAATGATTGTTTTTGCACCCCATAATGTAATCAAGGATCCTCCTTTTACTAAATTAGATATAATCACCTGTCGTAATATGCTAATATACATGGAGCCCGAATTGCAAAATAAATTAATAACTTTATTTAATTACAGTCTAAATCAAGGTGGAATAATGATGCTTGGGACTGCTGAGACTATAGCAAGTACTATTAAGGGATTTGAAGCTATAGATTCTAAATTGAAATTTTATAAACGAATTGCAAGATCAGCTTATCCTAAATTTGCTAATTTTCCAAGTTCTTTTTCCCATCCAAAAAGAATAACTATTGACACTATGAATGAAACTAAGGTCGTTGAAAATATACAAAATCTAACATATCAAATCGTCCTGCAACGTTTTTCACCAGCAAGTATTCTGGTTAATAGCAAAGGAGATATTATTTATATTACGGGTAGAACCGGGAAATATTTAGAACCAGTTGCTGGCAAAGCAAACTGGAATGTTCATGCCATGGCGCGAGAAGGTCTAAGACATGAGTTGCCGGTTGCGTTTCGGAAAGCCTTACAGAATTTTGATCCCGTGTTTATTGAAAATGTAAAGATTTCTGAAAATGGAATATATCATTTTATTAATGTGACAGTACAACGAATAGAAAGTCCCGATGTGATAAAAGGGATAATTCTTATTGTTTTTACTGATATCCAACCTGTATCCGAAAATATTTTGAGTTCTTTAAAATCAAGAAAACAAACTGCAGGCATTAAACAACGAGAATTGGAAGCAGCTCTCGTTCGTAGTAATAAAGATTTAAACAGCGTTCGAGAAGAAATGCAAACTTCTCAGGAGGAACTTAAATCTACTAATGAAGAATTACAATCCACTAATGAAGAACTACAATCTACTAATGAAGAATTAACTACATCAAAGGAAGAGTTACAGAGCCTAAACGAAGAATTGCAGACCGTAAATACAGAGTTACAAAGTAAATTAATTGACTTTGAACAGGCAAACAATGACATGAAAAACCTGCTTAATAGCACGGAGATAGCAACTCTTTTTTTAGACAAAGAATTAAATATTCGTCGATTTACGGATCCTGTGACAAAGATATCCAAATTACGTGTAACGGATACAGGCAGGCCTTTTACTGATTTAGTATGTGATTTGATCTATCCTGAAATGGCCAATAATGCTCTTAAAGTCATCAAAACGCTGGTACCTATTCAAAAAGAAATAGCATCACATAATGATCGATTTTATGATGTTCGAATCATGCCTTATCGAACTCTTGACGATCGAATTGACGGACTTGTAATAACATTTACTGACATTACAGCAGCAAAGCAAGCAGAAGAATTACTAAAATTAGAGAATCAGTATCGTCGCCTTTTTGAATCTGCCAAAGATGGAATTTTAATTCTTAATTTTGATACCGGAAAAATAATCGATGTAAATCCATTTCTAGTCGGTATGCTTGGTTATTCTTACGAACAGTTTATCGAAAAATCAATTTGGGAAATAGGTTCTTTAAAAGATATTGTAGCTAATAAAGACAATTTTTTAGAATTGCAAAAAAAAGAGTTTGTTCGCTACGAAAATTTACCACTTGAAACAGCAAAGGGAAGAAATATACATGTTGAGTTTGTCAGTAATGTTTATTTGGTCAATACTAAAAAAGTAATCTAGTGTATTATAAGGGATATTTCAGATCGTGTTTTTGTACAAGAAGCTTTAGTCAATGCTGAAACTCGTTATAAATATCTTTTTGATTCAGTAAAAGATGGAATTTTATTTGTTGATGGAGCAACCGGAAAGATAAATGCTGTTAATCCTTTTTTTATTAATTTAATAGGTCTTTCTAAAGAGAGCTTTATTGGCAAAGAAGTGTGGACTGTTGAATTCTTTAAAAATATCATTAAAAATAAAAAATCATTCATTGAATTTAGCGAAAAAAATCATTCCAATCTTATTACAAGGATATGGAAACGGCAAGTAAGAGTAGTAACAATATAGAATTCATCAGTACTGTATATTTTATTGGTAATCAAAAAAATATTCAATTTTTCATACATGAAATAGCAGTATAGACTAAGAAAAGGTTGCAAAATTTCCAATTATAGATCGTTCAAATAGTAGTATTTTAAAAAAATTGCACTTATGGGTAATATTGAAAAAAAAACCGATTTACTTCTTAGAATAAGACAAAAGGTAGAAGAACTATATTTAATTAAAGAATCAAAATATAGTTCTCCACTTTCAGAAGTGGAAACATTAAAACTGATCCATGAATTAGAAGTTCATCAAATCGAGATGGAGATGCAAAAAGAAGAACTGATTCTTGCCAAAGAAGCTGCTGAAAATGCAATTCAGAAATACACAGAACTTTATGATTTTGCTCCCGTAGGCTATTTTACACTTACAGGTTCAGGCTCTATAATCGAACTAAATCTTTCAGGTTCCCAGTTTTTGCATAAAGACAGATCAAAATTAATCAATAGTCAATTTGGTTTTTTTGTTTCTGATGATACAAAATCGGTATTTAATAAATTTTTAGATTCCGTAATTAGCTCTGATAAAAATGAGTGCTGTGAAATTAAATTACTATTAGAAGACACTGCTTTAACAAATGTATATTTGATTGGAATCCTCTCGAAGAATAAAGAGCATGTGTTGATGACCATAGTGGATATCACACACCTGAAAGAAACGGAATTTGCTTTGATTGAAAGTGAAAAACGATATCGGGATTTATTGAATAATCTTGATGTTGGGATCATTTTGCATAATAAGGATGGTTCCATCCTTTATTCGAACCCAAAAGCTTCTGAACTCATTGGTTTGAGTAAAGAACAAATAAAAGAAAAACAGAGTTTTAATCCTATTTGGGAATTTGTAAAAGAAGACTATGAACAATTAGCGGTAGAAAACTATCCCGTAGATCAAATTATAAGAACTAAAAAACCACTTACTAATTTTACTATTGGCATAAAAAAGCCAGACATTACAGCTGTTCAATGGCATTTTCTCAATGGCTTTCCTGTTTTTAATGCTGCTGGAGACATAAGTGAAGTAATTATCAGTTTTATAGAAATAACAGAACTAAAAAAGTTGGAAATTGAGCTGACGAAGGCTAAAGAATCAGCTGAATCAGCTAGTAGGGCTAAATCCAGTTTTTTGACAAATATGAGTCATGAAATTAGGACTCCTTTAAACGGTATCATTGGCTTTAGTGATTTGTTAATGAGAACAAATCTGGACGTTAATCAAAAAGAATATATGAGCGCGGTTAATGAATCAGCAACCATTTTAATCGAAATCATTAATGATATTTTAGATTTTTCAAAAATTGAGTCTGGAAAATTAGAACTTCATATTGAAGAAATAAATCTTTTTGACCTGACCCATCATGTTATTGATATTTTTAAATTTCATGCAGAAGCCAAGAAAATAGATCTCATCTTAAACATTGAAAACACAGTTCCTAAATTTGTATTAGGCGACTCGATACGGTTAAAACAGGTTTTGGTAAATTTAGTAGGTAACGCTTTGAAATTCACTAAAATAGGGTTCGTACATTTATCGATAGGATGTGATCTTATTTCTGGAGATAAGAATCAATGTCATTTACACTTCTCTGTCAAGGATACTGGAATTGGAATAAAGCAAGAAAATCAAGAAAAAGTATTTCAATCTTTTATTCAAGAGGATTGTTCTATTACCCGCAAATTTGGCGGAACAGGACTTGGATTAGCGATCTCGAACCAGCTTTTAGGTTTGATGAATAGTGCGATACAATTAAAAAGTACATTTGGACAGGGTAGTGAGTTTTATTTTAACGTGACATTAGAAAGAGGTCAACACAAGAATACTTCAGGAGTTCAAGAAGTGAAAACTGTAGATGAAAACAGTACATTTTCTTGTATTGATTTCTCTAGGAAAACAATATTGGTTGTGGAAGATAATAAGATCAACATGCTTTTGGTTAGAACGTTGCTTAAATCGATACTTTCTGGCTGTACTATATTAGAAGCGTCAGATGGGGGAAAAGCGATTAAAATGTATAAGAAAGAGAAGTTAGATCTAATTTTAATGGACATACAAATGCCGCATAAAAATGGATATCAAACAACAGCAGAAATTAAACATTTAAAAAAATACAATAATATTCCAATTATTGCTTTAACAGCAGGGATCATGTTGGGTGAGAAAGAAAAATGTTTGGAGTCTGGAATGGATGATTATGTTTCAAAACCAATTATTCGTTGTGATTTAGAGGAAGTTTTATACAAGTGGCTGAAAGAGTAATTCTTAAAAAAGATGATTTAAGTGAATGAAAAATTTATTAGAAAGTAATAAGGAAGTAGTAAAATTGCTATTCAATCCTTTTTTACTTTACTTTTTTCATAAAATTGAATGCATCATTATCTGTTTTTTTCACCAAGCCACCATCTGGCTTTGTACTCTTGTTTTTTCAAACCAAATTTTTTAATTGCATGTTTTTGAATATGTTCTATTACTTCCTCCTCTGAGTCAGTTATAAATAAGAGTTTCATATCTTGGGGACTGATACTTTCATTATCTACCATTCTTTGAATGTGATGACTCAATTCTTTGTGATAAACAGAATCAAAAATTACAATTGGAAAATTATTAATAATTTTATTTTGAATTAAAGTTAATGCTTCAAATAATTCATCTAATGTGCCCATTCCTCCTGGCATTACCACAAATGCATAGGAATATTTTATTAGAATTACTTTCCGTACAAAGAAATAAGGAATGTAAATCCACTTGTGCAAGTAGGGATTTGGTTTCTGCTCTGTTGGAAGGATTATATTAATTCCTACAGAGTATCCGCCCGTTTGAAAGGCACCTTTATTTGCGGCTTCCATAATTCCAGGGCCGCCGCCCGTCATCACTGTAAAACCTAAATCAGCTATTCCAGCACCTATTCGTTCTGCACTTTTATAATGTTGTGTTTCAGGACCAAATCGAGCAGAACCAAAAACGGTAACGCATGGACCTATAAAATGCATTTTTTGAAACGCTCTAATAAAGTTATAGAGGACTTTAAAAACAAAGAATAGGTTTTTTAATCGTGTCAAAGGTCCTCTTACAAATAAAGATTCTGATCTTGAAAGTCTGTATTTTCGTTGCTTTTCCATAGGATGACTAAGGTAGGAAAATAATACTATTGGCCCAGTTTTTTTCGGTTTGTAAAATCATTTTCGACTACTAAACAAAAGAAAATAAGGGTAGATGTAATCACAGTCAGTCAAAGTATTACCATTTTTATAGGTATTATTTTAGGTTTATTTATTGCTTTTTTCTACAATGGTTTGGATGATCTGCTCCTTGGTTAATACGCCTGATTGTCTCCACAACTGTTTTCCGTTTTGAAATAATATCATTGTAGGAACACCGCGAACCTGATATTTGCTTGCAATCTGTTGATTTTTGTCTACATCAATTTTTAAGATGGAAACACGATCTCCTAAATTGTCTTTGACTTCTTTCAAAATGGGGCCAAGCATTTTGCACGGGCCACACCATGTTGCAAAAAAATCGATTAAAACCGGTTTGTCGGATTCGATAATGGTATCAAAATTACTCATATTTTCTAGATTTAGTTTTTGGGATGCTGCAGCCATTTATACCGCAACCTAAGTTAAAAATTACTTGAATGAAGAAAAACAGTCCAAGACCAATGAACATCCATTCTTTGACGATATACGCTTGGGCAAATAAAAATAAGGCAAAGGCCAGCCGAACCCAGCGCATCGTATGCCAATTTGTAAATAGTAATGCTTTCATTTTTGTTGCTTTAAAAGGAATATTAATTTAATTCTTAATTTTCTTTACTGTTGGAAAGAGCATCTTTGATAGTTTTGCTATCAATAGCAGCAATGCTAACAATAAGGATTTCTTCAAAATCACTGCTTCTACTAGCATTTAAAACACTTTCAATTGTGAAAAGTTTTTCTGTTACATCTGAAGAGGAAGTACTGCACTTGATATTTTCAGATTGATACATGTTAACAAAAACGGTACTGTTCTTTCTCAATTCGAAAAACAATTCTGAATTGGCTCTTGGTGCAATTGAATTTTGAGTCGGTCCCATTTCTAAAAAACTAAAAGCGTCTTTAAAAAGCATTTCGTATTCTTCTTGATTGCCTCCAAAAGGAGGTCCAGATTCAAATGTTCTATTGAATAATAAACCAGCCAAAATTCCTTTATCTGCCAAAAGTTGATGCATTTTCCAAACGTATTTTTGACGCATTGTAGGCGGTAAAGCACAGAAAAAAGTTTGTTCAATAATCAAATCATAGTTTCCTTGATGCTCAAAAAAATCGCCTAATACAATCTGAATAGCAGCATTATTTTTAAACTTTTCTTGTAAAATTACAGCAGGTGTTGGTGCAATATCGATAACAGTAATATCTGTAAATCCCAGATTCAATAGGTATTCGGCTTCATAGCTGTTGCCACAACCAGGAATCAGAATTCTACTGTTTTTATCAGCGATTTTATCAATGTACATTTTTATGGGAGGAGCAACTGTGCCTAAATCCCAGCCAGTGGTTTTAGCGCTGTAATGTGCCTCCCAATAGGCTGCGTCCAGTGGTTTATACAAAGAAGTAGCATCACATTTTAAATCAGACATTTTATATTTTTTTTCGAGTTGAAATTCCAAACGGGGAATACAGCGGACAAAAACTGATAAAGCTTGTTAGTAAAAAAATGACAGCAAAAGCTCCTAACACTAATGCGACTGTGCCGCTGATCGTATTGGTGAAATACAATATAGCGATGATTACAGCTATTGCAATTCGAATAATCTTGTCTGTTGAACCCATATTTTTTTTCATGATAACACTGTATTTACTTATTCAATTATTTTAAAACCTTGCTTTGGCATACAAAATCAGTTTTTGGAATCGTTGTTTTAGCGATTGCATTGAAACCGCCTTCAATTTCGGTAAAATTTCTAAAACCACGGGCTTCTAGAATTGAAGCGGCAATCATACTGCGGTATCCACCAGCGCAATGCAAGTAAAAATGTTCTTTTGGATTAATATCTTCTATCCAATCATTGATAGCGGCTAATGGCTTGCTGTACGATTCTTCAACGTGCTCTGCACAATATTCACTTTCTTTACGAATATCAATTATTTTACTTTCACCAATTTTTACTTCTTTCGCAAATTTTTCTGCTGTAATTCTATTTACAGTATCAATTTCTTTTCCAGCTTTTGCCCAAGCATCAAAACCGCCTGCTAAATGGCCCATTAAATTGTCAAAACCGACACGACTTAATCGGGTAACCGTTTCTTCTTCTTGTCCTGGTTCGCAAACAATAAGGATGGGCTGCTTTACATCAGCAATTAACGCACCTACCCATGGAGCAAAATCACCGTCAATTCCAATGTTTATTGACTGCGGAATAAATCCTTTTGCAAATTCTCCATTTTTGCGAGTGTCCAAGAGTAAGGCTCCGGTTTTATCCGCGGCAACTTCAAATTCTAACGGCGAAAGCGCCCGCATTCCTAAATTTAGAATATTTTCAAAGCTATCGTAACCTTTTTTGTTCATGGCCACATTCATGCCAAAATAAGCTGGTGGTGGCAATAAACCTTCAGTTACTTCTTGAATAAACTCTGCTTCAGTCATATCTGATCTCAATGCATAATTTGTATTTTTTTGTTCGCCAATGGTTGAAACGGTTTCCTTACTCATGTTTTTTCCACAAGCACTTCCCGCACCATGAGCGGGATAGACAATAACATCATCTGCCAAAGTCATAATTTTATTCCGTAACGAATGGAAGAGCGTAGCGGCTAGTTGTTCCTGTGTCATGTGTGCCGCCTTTTGGGCTAAATCTGGCCTTCCCACATCTCCAATGAACAATGTATCACCTGAAAAAATAGCGTGATCTTTTCCGTTTTCGTCAATCAATAAATAAGTGGAGCTTTCCATAGTATGTCCTGGAGTGTGTAGGACCTTTATTTTGATGTTTCCAATGGTGAATTCTTGTCCGTCTTTTGCAGAAATGCAATCAAATTCGCAGGTTGCATTTGGTCCATAAACGATAGGAGCAGCAGTTTGACGACTCAAATCTACATGTCCAGAAACAAAGTCAGCATGGAAATGGGTTTCAAAAATATATTTTAATTTCACACCATCTCTTTCAAGTCGGTCTAAATAGGGTTGGGTTTCACGCAGTGGATCAATAATAGCTGCTTCCCCGTTTGAAGTAATATAGTAAGCGCCTTGCGCTAAACATCCAGTATATATTTGTTCTATTTGCATGATTTTGTTTTTTTAATTTACAGTACAAATGTACTTCCGTTTTTTAGGATATACAGTGACAATTGTTACATTCCTATTTTAAGTCAGGAAAAATTCTTTGATTATAATATAAAATCCCATTACTAATACAAACCAACCAAAAGCTGGTTTCAGTTTTGCCCCATCTATTTTTTTTGACAAATAAGTACCTAGGAACATTCCAATTATTGCTATAGCAGATATTGTAAAAAGTAATTTATAATTTATAACAATACCGTTGCATACGTCACCACCAAAACCAATTAATGAATTAATAAAGATAATCAATAATGAGGTGCCAATGGCTTGTTTCATTGGTAAATTTGCAAAGAAAAGCAAAGCTGGAATGATCAAGAAACCGCCGCCAGCTCCTAGAAATCCAGTGATAAAACCGACTAAAAGTCCAATGATGGCAATTCTACTAAAACTGTCTTTTGGAGGTGTTTTTTTTGGATTTGATTTTTTGATCATCGATATAGATGCCGCAATCATAAGAAAAGCAAACACAATCATGATCAATACATTTTTTGATATTTCAAAATTATGTAAGGTAAAAAGAAGAGCTGGAATTTTTGGCAGAATAATATCCCTTACAAAAAGCAAAGAAAATACGGAAGGAATTGCAAAAATAAGTGCTGCCTTAATTTTTAAATTGCCAATACGGTAGTGACTGTAACTTCCAATCATAGCAGTCACTCCAACTATAAATAAGGAATAACTCGTGGCTTGCTCCGGATGAATTTTGAAAAGGTATACTAAAATTGGAACTGCAAGAATCGATCCTCCACCCCCAATTAATCCTAATGAAAGTCCAATAATAATCGAAGCAAAATAACCTAAATATTCCATTTGTAAATTTTTCGAAGTGACGGTTTGAATAATTTTATTTACAGAAAATATTCTTTGTAGAACAAAATTTATTTCAGGAGTTCAATATTATTTCGGTGTAAAGTGACCAAACCTCGCTGCTCCATTTTCTTTAGTAAACGCGAAATTACTTCTCGAGATGTATTCAATTCAGATGCAATTTCCTGATGAGAAAGCTTTAATTCTCTGCAACCACAAACCTCAGCATGGCGCTTTAAATAAAATTCTAAGCGCTCGTCCATCGCTCGAAAAGCAATACTATCAATTACTTCGAGCACCTCTTCAAAACGACTTCTGTAGGTATCGATAACAAATTCATACCAGCTGCGGTGCTGCATCATCCATTTATCCATTAAGGGCAAAGGCACCATGATTAGTTCTACATCCTCAACAACTTTTGCCATAATCTGGCTTTTTTCATTCTTGGTGGCGCAAATCATTGAAATAGCGCAGGCTTGACCGGGTTGCAAGTAGTACATAAAAAATTCGCCGCCATTTTCATCCTCTCGGTAAACTTTAATTTTTCCACTAATAACCAAAACAGTATTTTTTATGTATTGTCCTGTTCGTATGATAATAGTTCCCGCTAGAAAGGAATGAATTGTGGCGCTAGTTTCAATTTCTTTTACTAATTCAGTAGAAAATGTGGGGAAATATTTTTTTATTGGATCAAGCATTTTGGTCTTTTTTCTATGTTTTGTAGTGTAAAAGTAGTTTAAATAACTTAAAATAGAGGAGGGTTTTGATACAAAAAAAAAGATAACTACTTGATTTCACACCTATTAAAATTTAATTACCTATGGGCGTGATAGACTGTTTTTTTGTGAAAAACAAGGTCGTTTTTATAGTTTATTGATAGTTAATGTTTTGCGAAAACGATTTCTTACAAATAGTTTCTAATTAACAATTGTTGCGTTTAATGTTCGGTAAAAACGTTGTATTTTTACAAAAAACATCATTATGAATTTACAACAAGAAGATTGGGTTGCTCAATTTGAAGCGGATGAAAATGCAGTCATTCTCGATGTGAGAACGGAAGCCGAATTTAACGAAGGTTTCATAGCAAATGCTATCAACATCGATATTCACCGAGGACAAGATTTTGTAAGCGAAATAGAGGCTTTAGACAAACATAAAAAGTACTATGTATATTGCCGCTCTGGAATGCGTAGTGCAAAAGCCTGTGAAATAATGAATCAACTTGGTTTTGAAAACGCTTATAACTTATTGGGCGGGATTTTAGAATGGGATGGAGAAATAATTGAGCCATAAAAAAGAAGCAGAAGATTGTCTCTTTTATTTACTTAAATAATTAATTTAACACGCTTTATATGAATTTAATACCAGAAGAATATCAGATTACATCATTGTTGAATCAAGATACTTATTTAGTGGATGGTGAATTAAAGAAATGGGAAGGTCAGACCACGGCTGTTTTTTCAACTATATCATCTACAGCGGAGTATGGTCCAACTATATTAGGTTCCGTTCCGTTTATGGGAGAAGCCGAAGCTCTGGAAGCCGTTGAATCAGCAAGTGCGGCTTATAATAATGGTCAAGGATTATGGCCTACAATGAAAGTTTCTGATCGCATAAAATGCATGGAAAATTTTGTTACTCAAATGAAGACCACCCGTAAAGAAGTTGTTAAATTATTGATGTGGGAAATTGGAAAATCATTGGGTGATTCGGAGAAAGAATTTGATAGAACGGTAGAATATATTTATGATACCATTGACAGCTTAAAAGAATTAAACAGCCGAAGTGCTAAATTTTCTAAAGTTCAAGGAATAAATGCTATGGTTCGTAGAGGACCGCTTGGGGTTGTTTTATGCCTTGGACCTTATAATTATCCGTTAAATGAAACTTTTTCGTTGCTGATTCCTGCCTTGATTATGGGAAATCCTGTCATTTTTAAGCCAGCAAAACTAGGTGTTTTGTTAATCTCTCCTTTATTAGAAGCATTCCGAAATAGTTTTCCAAAAGGAGCTATTAATATTGTGTATGGACGTGGACGTGAAGTAGCTTCGCCGATTATGAAATCTGGTAAAGTAGCAATTTTAGCTTTGATCGGAAATAGTACATCAGCGATTGCGTTACAGGACCAACATCCTAATAAAAACCGATTGCGTTTGATACTAGGTTTGGAAGCTAAAAATCCAGCAATCATTTTACCAGATGCCGACTTAGATTTGGCTATCCAGGAATGTATAGCAGGCTCTTTATCGTTTAATGGGCAGCGTTGTACAGCCTTGAAAGTATTGTATGTACATGAATCCATTGCAGATGAGTTTAATAAGCGTTTTGCAGCTAAAGTAGATTCCTTAGTTTTTGGAAATCCATGGGATGCTTCAGTCTTTTTGACGCCTTTACCAGAAAAAGAAAAACCTGCCTATATCCAAGAGTTGATAGATGATGCTATCAAAAAGGGAGCAGCAATCATCAACGAAAAAGGAGGACAGCACACTGCTAATTATATCTTTCCAGCGGTTTTATTTCCAGTAAACAAAGAAATGAGAGTGTATCATGAGGAGCAATTTGGGCCAGTAGTACCTGTAATGACTTTTAAAGACATTCAAGAGCCTCTAAATGATATGGCCGAATCAAATTATGGACAACAAGTGAGTTTGTTTGGGAGAGATATAAAAACCATTGCACCACTTATAGATACTTTAGTTAATTTAGTATGTCGAGTAAACTTGAATAGTTCTTGTCAAAGAGGTCCAGATGTTTTACCGTTTACAGGACGAAAAGATTCTGCTGTAGGAACCTTAAGCATACATGATGCCTTGCGTTCGTTCTCGATTAGAACTTTTGTTGCATCCAAAGACAATGCTTATAATAATGCCATTTTACAGGAATTGTTAAGTAGTAAAGAATCAAATTTCATCAATACTGATTACATTTTATAATCTTTATGATTTCAAATAATAAGCCGTCCCGATAAATTTGGACGGCTTTTTTGTGGAGTTAAGTTGGAAGAGAAGATTTTATTCTAATATATTTAAGTTAAGTTAATGGATATTATCAATTCTTTTTTAATTCAAATATATAGTTTAATTTTGAATACTTTTAATTTCCAATTATGAGAATATATTTTTTAATATTTACTTTTTATAGCTGCATTAATTGTTATAGTCAGACAAATGAAGTTACTTTTAATAATGTATTTGCGGAATCATTTTATAAAAAGGCTTTTTCTAAAATTAAACTAGAGGACTACAATGCAGCAGTAAAAGAGTTCGACAGAGCAATTGGACTAAATCCTGAATACATTGAAGCATTTTTTGGTAGAGGCTATGCTAAAAATATAGTAGAGGATTATGCAGGAGCTGTATTAGATTTCAATAAAGTATTGGAGAGATATCCTTCTTATGAAGATGCTTATTTAAACAGGGCTAATGCAAAGAGCAACATGCTTGACTTTGCAGGATCAATTTTGGATTATGATAAAGCGATAAGTATTAATAGTTCAGATGCAGATTCTTATTATAAAAGAGGATTTGCGAAAGATGAATTGAAAAACTATAAAGGGGCCATTTCTGATTACATTAAAGCAATCAAGATTAATCCAAATCATGCTATTGCTTATTTCTCTATTGGTTATGCCAAAGATGAATTGAAAACTTATAAAAAAGCAATCTTTTATTTTAATAAAGCAATAGAAATTAATCCTAATTATATTGAAGCCTATTTTAATAGAGCACGCGCTAAGAAAAAATCGAAAGATTTTAAAGGAGCAATTGATGATTATAGTAGATATATAGATTTGGTTTCTGACGATGCAGATGCTTATTATGGCAGAGGAAATGCAAAAAACAAAATAAAGGATTATGATGGAGCAATGGCTGATTATGGAATGGCAATACGAATCAATCCTAAATCTGCTGAAGCCTATTATAATAGAGGGTTAGCAAAAATAAAGGCTAAAGATAAAATTTGTGGTTGTTTAGATTTAAATAAATCAAAGGAATTAGGACTAGAACAAGCAAATAAAGAAGTAAAAAAACATTGTAATTGAGTAAAATCCACAAAAAAACAGACGCATTGAAATAGGCTTAAAATCAAAAAAAAATATTTGCAAACCCGTTTCTTAATATCAAACACTATAAAGATTGTAAAGGAGTTTTTATCCAATGAGTATCAAAATATGTAATTGTAATAAAATATTGATAATAAATATTTTGGTAATCTTTGATGAGCTAGAAAGTATGATTGACCTTCAATTTAACCTATAAAAAAGGTGACCCGTTACCAGATCACCTTTTTAAACAAATTAAAAATCTAAAATTATACTAAGTCGAAACGGTCTAGATTCATCACCTTAGTCCATGCTGCGATGAAGTCTTTTGTGAATTTTTCCTGACCATCGGCATATCCATAAACTTCAGCAATGGCTCTAAGTTCTGAATTTGAACCAAAGATTAAATCTACTCGAGTTCCAATCCATTTCAATCCGCCGGCCATACGATCACTTCCTACAAAGGCATCATCTGATTCTGACACTGCTTTCCATGTAGTTCCTAAATCAAGTAAATTCAAAAAGAAATCATTTGTCAGCGCTTCTTTTTTATTGGTGAAAACCCCATTTTGAGATTGGTCAAAGTTGGTATTTAAAGCGCGCATACCTCCTACAAGAACAGTCATTTCAGGAGCTGTTAATGTTAATAACTGTGCTTTGTCAACTAACATTTCTTCAGCAGAAACAGTAAATTTTGTTTTTACATAATTACGGAATCCATCTGCTTGTGGCTCTAGAACTGAAAAAGATTCTATGTCTGTTTGTTCTTGTGAAGCATCTGTTCTTCCTGGTGTGAAAGGTACTGAAACCTGCTGTCCAGCATTTGCGGCAGCTTTTTCAATACCGGCGCTACCACCTAAAACAATAAGGTCAGCCATTGAAACTTGTTTTCCACTTGATTGAGCATTGTTGAACTCGTTTTTAATGTTTTCTAAAGTATGTAACACACGTTCTAGTTGGGATGGGTTATTTACTTTCCAATTTTTTTGTGGTTCTAAACGGATACGAGCACCATTAGCACCACCACGTTTATCTGATCCACGGAAGGTAGATGCTGATGCCCATGCCGTACTAACTAATTCTGGCACAGTTAATTCTGAAGCAAGAAGGTTTTCTTTAAGCAAAACAATATCTTGTTCATCAATTAATTGATGCGTTACCGCTGGAACAGGATCTTGCCAAATTAATTCTTCGGTAGGAACTTCTGATCCCAAGTAGCGCGCTTTAGGTCCCATATCTCTGTGCGTCAGTTTGAACCATGCTTTAGCAAAAGCATCATTGAATTCGGCTGGATTTTCTAAAAAGTGTCTTGAAATTTTCTCATACGCTGGATCTACTCGCAATGATAAATCAGTAGTCAACATAAAAGGTTGGTGTGTTTTAGTTGGATCGTGTGCGTCAGGAACCGTTCCAGCTCCTGCATTACCTACAGGTTTCCACTGATGTGCTCCGGCTGGACTTTTTGTCAATTCCCATTCAAAACCAAACAAGTTTTCGAAATAATTATTACTCCAAGTAACCGGCGTAGTAGTCCATGCACCTTCTAATCCACTTGTAATCGTATCAGCACCATTCCCAGTTCCATAGGTATTTTTCCATCCAAGGTTTTGCTCTTCGATAGAGGCACCAGCAGGTTCCGCTCCCACATATTTATTTGGGTCAGCGGCACCGTGAGTTTTTCCTAAGGTATGTCCTCCGGCACAAAGTGCAACAGTTTCTTCATCATTCATCGCCATACGGGCAAAGGTTTCTCTAATGTCATGTGCTGCCAAAAGTGGATCAGGATTACCGTCAGGACCTTCAGGGTTAACATAAATTAATCCCATTTGAACTGCAGCCAAAGGATTTTCTAATTCACGATCACCAGAGTAACGGCTATGTGGTTCTGTGCTTAGTGACAACCATTCTTTTTCAGGACCCCAATAAATATCTTCTTGTGGTTCCCAAACATCTACACGGCCTCCAGCAAAACCAAAAGTTTCAAAACCAGCAGATTCTAGCGCGCAGTTTCCTACAAGAACTATTAAGTCAGCCCATGAAACTTTATTACCATATTTTTGTTTGATAGGCCATAATAATAAACGTGCCTTATCTAAGTTTGCATTATCTGGCCAACTGTTTAGAGGCGCAAAACGTTGTGTTCCAAAACCTGCTCCTCCACGTCCATCAGCAATACGGTATGTTCCCGCGCTGTGCCAAGCTAACCGAATGAAAAATGGCCCGTAGCTGCCGTAATCAGCAGGCCACCAGTCTTGTGAGGTAGTGATAACATCTGTAATGTCTTTTTTCAAAGCATCTAAATCGACAGATTTGAACTCTTCGGCATAATTGAAATGAGCTCCCATTGGATTAGATTCTAATGAGTTTTGGCGCAAAATGTTCAATTTTAATTGGTTTGGCCACCAGCCGCGATTTATTTTTCCATTTCTTTCACTTTGTTTTGGAGCATTTGCTCCAGCAGAAAAGGGACATTTGCTTTCACCATTTACATTGTAAGATGTTGGTTTCGTATTATTTTCCATAGTATGATTGATTTTTTATTTACTTAAAGCGAATTTACTAAAAAGCATTCGTACCAAATTTAATTTTTAATAGATAAAAACTATAGCGCAAGTCTTGTTTGTACATGTTAAATTTAGTCAAAATGAGTAGCACTAGCTCTTTTGCATTACTTTAAAATTTTAAAATCATATTAAAAGAGACTCTTAAAGTGAATTTAATGTACTTGTGCTTTTATTGAATGACCACAAGTTTGACATTTTAAAAGGTTTGGAACTTGCGCTACAACCTTTGGTCTATGTCAGTAGTCTTTAATGCCGTATTGTAATCATTCAATTATTGTGTTTTTCAAAATTGGTAGCGATGTGTTTTTTTTTATCTCTCTCATTTTGAATTAGGTTACAACATGCTAAAAAATAAAAAGATAATTTAATCATAAACCAAGCGATCCTTTGCAATCTAAGCAGTAACTTTATGCCTAAAACAAATACTAAACATGAGTTCATTTGAAGCGAATAATAATGAGGATCAAAATTGGGTAACGTCAGATTTTGAAGCTTGGGTTGGGATTTTATACTCCTGTATTTCTGCCGACAATCAAATTAAAGATTCTGAAAAAGCTGCATTATCAAGATTATTGCATTCTAAAGAGAAATTTGTGGGAATCGATATTGCACCTCTATATACTAAGTCATTTAATTTAAGAGCAGAGGTTGGACAATTAAAATACATAGCTGCTTGTTGTAAACAGATTAATGAAGAAGATAAAGAAACCGTTTTTGCCCTTGCTTTAGAAGTATTACTCGCCGACGGAATATTAGAGAAAGAAGAAAAGAATATAATTGAAGTTTTATCGGATCAGTTAAAAATCGAGGCTGCAATGATCAGCAAAATTATTGAGGTTATTTTCTTAAAAAATAGAGGCAATATCAAAAGAATTTAAACTGAGAATAAAAGAATAAAAAAATATTGGTAATGAAATAGTTAAACAAGCAAAATTTTTCAATTCAGAACTATTCTGCTTGTTTCAAAACCGACGTATATTAAAATTATTGCTTACTTTAGTTTCTTCCAAATATGATCTTAGTATTACATTTGATTAAAGGCATATTATTGTTTTAAAAAAATCATTTACTATCAAAAAGAAAATCAAAATAGCAAAGGAAGCCTTTCACGCCAGACTGCATCGAGAGCCTGTGCTTACGCATCCTCGGTTGAAGTTTATTCCTAATATTGTACTCAACCTCATCAGTTTACTACTAACACTTGCCTTTGTGGGTGTGTTGGTCTATTTTATAGTGGATTATTTAATTAAGAAGTTTTATCATTTAGATTAAGAAAGAAATTTTTTAAAAATTAAAATTAAGTATAAAGTTGATATTGCTCATGTTAGTTTTATTGAAAATGTAATTTTTACTGTCGTAAGTTTCGCCCACATTGAACTTGTGTACATATAATAATTGTGCATCAAAACCTTTTAGGAGCCCTTGAAATTCATATCGTATGTCCGCATTAGTTTGCCAATAGGAAGGCAAACCATATTTATTTAACGCAACGTTTTTTACATCTGGTAAATCAAAATATCCCACTGCTAAATGCGATTTGAATGTTTTTTTAGGATTCGTATATTGTATTTTAGTCATTACGGCATCTACATCCCCAAAACCTTCATTTCGTTCTCTAGTCATAAAGGTATAAAATGGATCTCGTCCCCATTCGCGTGGCATTAAATATCGTCCTTTTGCAGTAATTCGATTGTAATTTAAAGTCCATTCGATGGCTTTTGTTTTCCATCCGAGTCTACCGCCAAAGGTCTGTGAGCTGCCATTTTTTTGAAAATAAGTTTTGCGTGGATCTATATTTCCTCCCTCATTCAGTGCATTTTGGTATACCGTTTGAAAACCTAAAAGTAGTTTTGAATTATGATTTAAAGGGTAGTTGTAGTCCATTTGGAACAAGGCCGAATTGAATAAATTCTCTGCGTACTGATTCCACAGAAGTGTTTTTAAATTAGATACCGATTCATTTTGGATTCCAATAATATAAACACCGTCGCTGTCTAGGTTTCCAGCATAGTCTGATTTTGTTCCATCAGGGTTGACTCCTGCTGGATAAATACCAATGGATTCCCCAATTCTGAAATACTTCATTGTGCTTCGTGGTGAAATCCCATACAAGTAGCCTATGTTAATTTTTGTTTTTTTGATTTCATTAAAATCGATCCAAATTCCATCGACTTCTGTAGGTCGCATTCTGCCGTCCTGCAGGTTAATGAAAGACGTATTCAGCAGTTGTTTTCCCAGGGTTACAGTAGAATGTTTGTAGTTGTATTTTAAATATAATTCCTCTAACCGGCTTAAATTGCCTTTACTTGATGCATTTTGTAAATCAAAAAGAGCCACTTCATACCTGTTGGATAAATTGGTTATTGGATCTTTTTTAGAAAAATCGGAAGAACCAATATTATAAATGTGATAACCGCTAACACCAAATTGAAAATTATGAAATTGAGCCGTCTCAAATTTAACGCCACCTCCAAGAGCATTAGCGAAGTAATCCGACAAGCCACTTTCATTATTTGTACCCATGAAAAAATAGCGAAAGTGACCACTGAAATTTCCATTTTTAAAAGCATTTAAAATCGAGGTCGAATCAATCTTTTCGTTACTTTTTTCTTTCCAAACTGTTGGCTTCTCTGCAATTTCTTGATGTTGTGCTATTGCATTAGTCACAAAAAGCAAAGCAGTAAGCATATAAATTAATACGAAAAAATTTCTCATTTTTGAACGTTTAGATTTGGTACAAAATTAAGACCATCCTAACGAGTGGGAAGTAACTTTTATCACAGTAGCTGTAAAAAGTCATAAAGCCGAATGTTTTTTATGCATTCGGCTTTATGACTTTTTACTTTGTTACTAAAAGAACTATCTGAAAGTATAATCAACGCCGGTAACTTGCGAAAGCAAGGTTTCTGGAGCATCTAGGATGTTAGCGTTTTTTTCGGGTGTGGGCGTAACGGGCGAATTTTGCTTTAAATATTCCTTCATGACCGTATGCAAGGTTGCTGCAGTGTTTTTGGCATCCAGAACGCCTTTCATTCTACAAAGCATATCTACAGGATCCCCATCGCGCTCACACGCCATGATTGTATACAATTTATTAGGATCCATTGGAATATTTTTTATGGTGATGCTTTGCACTCTTTTGTCCATATCGGCAAATGCATTGAAACGTACTTCCATCCCTTTGAATTTTACAACCCAACCACCAAAACGTTTTGAAGCATCTTGGGCAAAAACATTATTCAGTTCTTTCTCCAGCCAATTTTGCAATTGTTTCCCAGTAACTTTTGCGGTCCTTACCGTACTATCAACAGGAAGCATGTCATAAATAAATCCGCTTGTAATTGGAATATTTCCTGTTTCGTCCGGGGTAGTTTTAGGTGGGCAAAAGCGGAATCCATTTGAAAGATTAATGTCTATTTCAGGAAATTTCCAATGCAATGCATTCAAAATCATAGTATCAATTGGGTTTTCAACTACAAAATAGCGGTACAATGGGATGGTACTGTAACCAATAATTTGATTGATTTTTTCGTGATAAACCGCTTCTTTTTCTTTTAATAATTTTTCGATAGACGGATCTGCTTTTATTAAAGGAGAGTCGACTTCAATTAATTCATAATTGTCTTCGATTACTTTTCCGTTGAGGACGGTCAAATCTAATTTTCCAATAAAAGAACCAAATGCGCCTGGCTCAACCACCTTAGCATAAGTACAAACAATGGGTTTACGAACCCGCTCGTGTGTGTCGCCGCCTAAAATATAGTTGACCCCTTTGCATTCCGGTCGGTTCGCTAGTGCAATTTGCTGCGATAATCCTAGATGTGCGATCATGATTACATAGCTGCATTGTTCCTGATTTCTTAGTACATCTACATAATGTGCTAGATTTTCCTCGGGATTGGTATATAAAATTCCTTTGCTGTAATTTGGACTTTGTCGCAACGGTACTAAAGGATCCGTGTAGCCTAGAAAACCAATTTTTGCTCCGGCAATATGCCAAATGGTATAGGGTTGAAAAATAAGTTCACCTCGTTTTCCTTCGCCTAAATCATGGTACATATTAGTACAAATTTTTGGTGCATCAAGGGATCCTAATAGCGTTTGCATTTTCCTTTTTCCGTAAATTACTTCCCAGTTTCCAGGAAGATAGAGGTCGTATTGCATTGCATTTAAAATAGGGACAAATGCTTCACCAGTAGTTTCAACGCTCAATTCGCTACCTTGAAACATATCGCCAGTATCAATACTGTACGTGTTGGGATTTTTCTTTTTTAATTTTTTCAACACCGTTGCCATGTAGGCATAGCCACCTGTTTTTCTAAAAACTACTTTTTCATTTTCCCAAAACAACTCGTCGTGCGGATGAATCTGACAATGCACATCCGTGGTTTGAAGAATAGAAATTGTTTGCGGTTTAGTACTATCGGTTTTTTTATTTAAGTCTAATTCTTCCCTTTGATTTGTATTTGCAATAGCGGAATTTGGCGAAATTATCGCAGCTCCCAGCCCTAATGTTCCCACTGATTTTAGAAAATCTCTTCGGTTATTACTCATCGTTTTTAGGTTTTTAGATTTATTCTGTAGTCAATTTTTTATTGAAAAACTACAGCTAAAATAACGGTGTAGTTTAGTGCAAAAAGTATTCTTTTTTAATTAGAATCCACCTTTGATATAGCTCCATCCTTGCTCTTGTTTTTCTACAATTTCAGCAATTCCTACCTTTACATATTCTACTTCGGGAATTAATTGGTCTTTTGTTACTTTTTGATTTTTCATTGTGTTTTCGCATACTAAAAAGCGAACTCCTTTTGCACGAAGCGCTTTTATCGCATTTAATTGCTTCGATTTAGCTGACATTACAAAGGGAAGGCCCATACTGTGAATGACAACTTCATATTTGGCATCTGGCCAATGCGCGGTAAGATTATTGAGCTGGTTTATAAATGCTTTTTGTTGCAAGGTATCTACAGCATTTGTAAATTGAAAAACAATTTTGTGATGATTCGCTCTCTTTTGAGCAAAAGCACTAACTACAAAAAATCCTACTAGAACAATCAATTTTAGATTTTTCATTTATTTTATTTTTTAGATTTCAATTTTTCAGCCGCTTCTTCCATTTTCTTTTTTGCTTCTTTAATTGGTTTAAATGGTCCGAATTTATGTTGTGTTTCAGAATATTTATCAGAATAGGGCCCAAAAGGATGATCGATTGGTTTTTTAGAAATTTTTGGCCAATCCTTACTTAGATCCTTTGATGGCCTTTCAAGACTTTCCACATAAGCTGCGATATCCCAAGACTCCTCATCAGATAATTGCGGATTTTCATAAGTTGCACCTAACGGCATGTTGTATTTTATGTATCCTGCAAAACGACTGATTCTAAACAATCCAGCCCCGCTATTATAGGAATTAGTACCCCAAAGCGGTGGATACGTATATTCTTTTTTATCTTCGGCTAAAATTCCCTGACCATTGACTTGATGGCAACTGGCGCATTTGGCATCATATAACACTTTCCCTTTGATTGGATTGGCGGCACGATCTAAATACTCTACATCATAAATTCCAGCCGCATTTGCCTCTTTGCCTTTTGGAACAGTACTCCCAATATATTCGATGTAGGCAATCATGGCTTTCATCTCTTTTTCATCTTCTTGGAGCGGTTGGCCATTTAAGCTTCTTTCCATGCAATCATTAACTCTTTTGTATAAATTTTCAACTTGACCACTCCTAGCTCTCATCTTTGGATACATGGAATATACGGAGCCATAATTATTACCCCATGGTTTGGTACCTGCATCTAAGTGGCAATTGTTGCAATTCATACCGTTGCTGATTTGTTTCACACTACCATTTGGACCAAAATATTTAGCCGTATGAGCAATTAAGTCTTTACCATATTCCACTTCTTGTTTTAAAATGGTATCTGTAATCAGATCTATGTCCGCTGGTTTCCAGAATTTTGCTATTTCATTTTGCAAAATCACCTTTTTCTTGGCATCGGTATAAAGCGAATCAGTATTAGTATCACTATTTTGAAACCAAGTTGTGATTGTTGAATTGAAAAACAAAGCTAGAAACAATGCCATTACTAAGAATATAATTGTTGTAAAAAGATAGATTAATCTTTTTACAAGAAGTTTTAATTGGACTATATTTTGTTTTTCAGTGTTCATAATTTTTTAATGAGGAAGTTTCTCTCTAAAATAGCCATATACCCAAGTTCCTACTATAGCAGCCAACAAGGTAACAATCATCACAGTAGCTCCAGTTCCTATTTGTGCAAACAAGGGTCCTGGACACGCTCCTGTTACTGCCCAACCGAGTCCAAAGATCAGTCCGCCATATATTTGTCCTTTGTTGAACGTTTTGTCGTGAAATTCAATTTTCTCGCCATAAATGGTTTTAATATTGAACTTTTTAATAATAAAAATAGATATCATTCCCACTACAACGGCGCTTCCTATAATTCCATACATGTGAAAAGATTGGAACCGAAACATTTCCTGAATGCGATACCAGCTGATTACTTCAGCTTTGATAAATACAATACCAAATAATATACCTATGATTAAGTATTTTAAATTGTGATACCATTTGTGTTCTAAATGACTCTCGTTGATACAGACCGTATCTAAAGAACGCGTTTCGAAATCTGTATTTTGATCTTTAATTTGCATAATTAATTTTTTAAAGTGAAAGAATGAAGGGTAAAATAAAATTAGCCATAATCAATCCGCCAATAAAGAAACAACACGTTGCTATAAGCGATGGCAGTTGTAAATTCGACAAACCTGAAATGGAATGACCACTAGTGCAACCTCCTGCATAACGGGAACCGAAACCAATGAAGAAACCTCCAATAACCATCATGAAAAATCCTTTAAGGGTAAACAAACTTTCCCAGGAAAACAATTGTTCTGGCAACATGCCATAAATAGATGTGATTCCGTAGGTAGATAACTCTGTTTTTAGATTATCGTTTATCAATATCGGATCTGGATTTGATAAAAATTGGAATGCGATAACGCCACCAAGTAAAATACCGAAAACGAAAAACATATTCCAGATTTCTTTTTTCCAATCGTATTTAAAAAAGGCAATATTTGCAGGCAAACACATGGCACAAGTATGACGTAATGAGGCGCTAATTCCAAATGATTTGTTTCCAATGAGCAATAATGCTGGTACTGTAAGTCCAACTAATGGTCCTGCAATATA
This sequence comes from Flavobacterium sp. CG_9.1, assembly GCF_015751645.1. NCBI lineage: Bacteria > Pseudomonadati > Bacteroidota > Flavobacteriia > Flavobacteriales > Flavobacteriaceae > Flavobacterium > Flavobacterium sp. CG_9.1. Next base: position 26,551 of record NZ_JADOVC010000028.1, on the reverse strand, counting down.
CCAAGGCCAAGGTTGTTTGATTATTTCTAAAATTTCCATATTTGTTGATTTATTGATGCAAAGATCAAATTTATTAAGGAGTAGTTATGTTACTTTTGTCACACAAGAAAAAAAAAGTAAAAAATGGCATTGATTTTATTTCTTTACTAACTCGTCTAACTTTTCTCGGAACGAATCACTGTTCCAATTTGCTGTTCCAATTTTGGATACAATCACATTTCCTGATTGATCAATAAGGTAGGTTGCCGGAATTGTTGATGATTCCATTTCTAAAGGCGGATTTGTAACCGATTGATAAACGGGAAGTGTCAAATTTTCCTTCACCATAAAAGCATTTGCTTTTTCAAAAGAATCCGTTGTGATAAATAAAAAGACCATCTTATCTTGATAATCCGTATATAATTTTTGAATACTCGGCATTTCGGCAATACATGGCGGACACCATGTGGCCCAGAAATTAATGAATATTATTTTTCCTTTGTATGCTTCCATTGACACAGTCTTTCTGGTGGCGTCTTTTAATTGCCATTGATAAGTGGAAAGTATTTTTTGATCTGTTACAGCAATTGTTTTGGGCGAAAAGGCAATTAAGCGGTTGAGTTGTACTTTTACAAAAGTGCCTAACGGACTAAACAGAAGAAGTGCTATCAATACGATAAAAACAATATTTTGGATAGTAGATTTTTTTGATTTTTTTGGTTCCATTTTTTAAATGATTAATTTCTAAAAAGATCTTATGTTTGATTCTATTTTAGAGGTTATTATTTTATAGATTGTCTTTTGGCATTCGGATTTCAATTATCATCGACGACACAATGGTGATCACGCCTATCAAAACAATAGCATAATTGATTCCAAATAAATCAGCTGTTATCCCAGAAATAATGGCGCCTATCGCATATCCTAAATCTCTCCAAAGTCTGAATGTACCTATGCTTTCCGCTCTTTGATTCGGAGTTGTCGCCTGTGCGATGGCTGATAAAAAAGTAGGGTAAACTAAAGCGGTTCCCAATCCCAAAAATGCTGAAATTGCTGCCAGTTGATAAAATGCTGAAGCCAAGGGAATAAAAAGTATCGCTATTCCTTGCAATAGCATTCCCCAAAACAGCATCTTTTTTTTCGAATAAACATCGGACATTTTTCCGGTAATCAATTGGCCAAATCCCCAAACAGTAGGATAAATGGCTGTAATAATTCCAATGTTTTGCGAATCATAATTTAAAGAAAGTAGCACAATAGGAAGCAAACCCCAAATCATTCCATCATTCAAATTATTGACTAAACCCGCCTGTGTTATAGCACTTAATGTTTTGTTTTTGAAAGTGGTTTCCAGAAAAATATTTTCTAATTTTTGAGTTGTATTGGTCGTGTTTTCTTGTTGGACAAATTTTCTAGTATCCTTGACAAAAAATAAAGTCAATAGAAAGCCACTTATGGAAATTCCAATTCCCAAGTAAAAAGGGTAGGGTGTGATGCCATATTTTTGTGCAATATAACCGGAAAGAAAGGCGACCAACCCAACGGCGAAATAACCAGCAAATTCATTAAGTCCCATCGCTAGTCCACGATCTTTTTCTCCAACCAAATCAATTTTCATCACTACCGTGCTGCTCCAAGTGAGTCCTTGACTAATTCCTAACAGAATATTAGCAAAAATCACCCAATTCCATGATTCAGCATAGATCAAAATAAAGGGTATCGGCAGTGCCAAAACCCAACCGAATAAAAGTAAATTTTTTCTACCAAAATGGTTTGCTAACTTACCCGTAAAATAATTCGTTATGGCTTTTGTAATCCCAAAGGCTATGATAAAAGAGAGAAGTGCTGTTTTTGAGGCAATGCCAAATTCTATTTCGGCAAACTTTGGAATAATGGTTCGTTCCATTCCTATCATTCCACCAACAAAGGCATTAACAATAACTAGCAGTGTAAATTGTTTCCAATTATTTTTCAATCCTAATTTGGTCGTACTCGTTTCCAAGGCTTGTATTTATTAATTTGAAAATTTAAAAAAGAGGTTCTTTACATCTCATAATATTCTAGTTGATAATCACCAATATGCTTTTTATTGTTGGCGATGGATTTCCTGTGTTTGAAAAAATTGAGTGTTCCTAAAACAAAAATTACAAACGAAGTGACAAAAAGAGCAATTTCAATCAAGAGACTATTTTCAACTTTTAGTAGGTTTCTCAAACTCAAGCCAGCAATTAAAAAATACATTGATGTCCTCAAAAAGGAAAGAAAAGTAGATTGATTGGCCAAAATAGTGCGCTGTAAAGCCAATTTTTCTCTTAAAATCAAGTCTTTATTACCTGGTTTTTTCGTCTCCATACTATTTTTTTTTTTCGAATTAATTTAAAAGGGAAGCTTTGAAAATGCCGTTTTGAATTTAACGGGTCAAAGCGCTACATCTAATACTGAATCCCTCAAATTTACTCTTTTATTTAAAATAGTTAAAAAATCATTCGGGTTATAAGGTTATCAAGTCCTACCTAAATAATTGTGCAGTTTAAAAACAACTATTTCAGTTGCTTTAAACTGCACACTATTTTTATAATTTAACTTTTTAACTGTTTAGAACTTCATTTACATCCTGCCAAGTTCCGCCATTGGTCACATTTTTGAAGCCATTTCTTTCCAAAATCATTTTGGCTTGACCACTGCGATTGCCACTTCGGCAGAAAACAATAATTTGGTCTTTTCCTTTAAATTGAGCCAATTGATTTGGAACTTGATCTAAAGGAATATTTGTTGATCCTTTTACATGGCCTTCAGCGAATTCTGCTGGGGTGCGCACATCTACTAGAAATGCGCCCTCTTTTATTAATTTTTCCATTTGAGTGGTGTCTTTTTTTGAAAATATATTTTTGAAAATTCCAAACATAATTAAGATTTTTTAGTATTCAACAATATTGTTTTGATTCATCCATTCATTCATTCCCGGAGAATAGTTCAGCACGTTTTTATAACCGTTTCGTGCTAGTAAGGAATAAGCAATTGCTGCTCTGTCGCCGCCTTGACAATGGATTACTACTTTTTTATCTTTGCTTATTTGATCCATATTGTTTAGTAATGTACCTACAAATACGTTATCAGCTCCTTTTATGTGACCTGCATTATATTCAGCAACACCACGAAGGTCAACTACCTGAACGTCTTTTTCTTGCTGTAAGGTTTTAAATTCTTCCAATGAAATTTGATTTACAGTCTCTAAAGTACCGCCATGTTCTTCCCATGTTTTTGTAGAAGGAACGTAACACTGAATGTTGTCTAATCCTATTCTCATTAGTTTTCTGGTCAAATCATCCAATTGAGATTCATCGGCAAGCAAGATAAAAGGCTCTTCATACGTAATAAACCATCCTGCCCAAGTGGCAAAAGAATTATTCCCCTGAATATTGATACTTCCCGGAATAAATCCTTTAGAAAATTCCGTTTTATCTCTGGCATCAATTAATTTAGTTCCTTTGGCTAAAGCCTCTACTAGTTCAGTGTACTCTAATTTTTTCAATTTAGGAACTTCAGTGAGCAGCGGACGATCAACTTTATTTAGTTTTTTCATCATCGCAAAATACTTTGGCGGTTCCGGTTGGTCTTCCAATAAATATTTTACAAATCCAGTTTCATCATTTTTATGCTGAAAAGCCCAATTTCTCATTTTTTCATATCCTACCGTGGTGCTTGGAACTGCTCCCAAAGCTTTTCCACATGCCGAACCTGCTCCATGGCCTGGCCATACTTGAATATAATCAGGTAATGCATCGAATTTATTAATAGACTCATACATTTGTTTGGCACCAACGTCTTGCGTTCCTTTCATTCCTGCTGCTTTTTCGAGCAAATCAGGTCTTCCTATGTCACCAACGAATACAAAATCACCGGTGAACAACATAACGGGTTCGTCGCTTGCAGGTGGATCGGTTAATAGAAAACTGATGCTTTCTGGAGTATGTCCAGGAGTAGAAATTACTTCAATTTTTAAGTTTCCTACTTTTAAAACATCACCATCTCTCACGTCAACATGAGGAAATTCATATTTCCAATCTGGTCCGCCTTCCGCTGAAAGGTACATTTCTGCTCCAGTCAATGCGGCTAATTCTCTTGATCCAGCAAGGAAATCAGCATGAATGTGTGTTTCTAAAATATGAGTAATTTTCATATTGTTCTGCTTGGCAATTTCAAGGTAGGTGTCTACATCTCTTTTAGGATCGATTACCGCAGCTACTCCTGCTTTTTGACAGCCAATAAAATAACTTGCCTGAGCAAGACTCTTGTCGTAAATGTGTTGAAAATACATATCTTTAATTTTTTAGTTCATAATTTATTTTACAAAATTAGGACATGTTTCCCTTATAGTTGGTGACTAATGTTACACAGGCTTTTTTAACTGGATAATCTAATGCTTCACTCAAGAAGGAAGACGAAGATAATTCCCGCAGCACTTCTTGTTGTGGCTTTATTTTCGATTATCAAATTGCATGTCGTGACAACAGATATTTTTAAAATTACATCCATTTTGACAGAAAATCAATCAACTCTTCTCGTAAATCTTTGAATATTTTTTCGAAAATAGCGATGCTTTCGCGGTGTTTTTTATGATCTGAAAATTTTTCATACTCAATATTAGCAGCATTTTTACTTATGGCTCCTTCAAGAAAAGATTCGTGACTTTCTATATCATGATTTAAAATATCAATCTGTTCGTTCTGGATAACAAGCAGATTTTGAAAGTGGTCTATAGCGGAGCGTACCTCATTTGAAGTGTTTTTAGTAGCTACTTCAGCTAGTCGATTTGCCATAATGGAAAGTTCGTCTTTGTAAAACAAAAGCTTGTTTATCCATGTTTTGTGCTCTTCGTGTAATTCATAAATTGTTTTTGAAGTTTCCATTTTTATTGTTTATAAAAGGTGAGATTAATTTAGTCCGCATTATTTTAATTAATAATTCAAAATGTAAAAAAATCAAGAAATATAATTCATAGCACTACCATTTAATACAAGTACTAATAAAATAATAGTAGTTAGAACAGTATTACTTTCCTAAAAAATTCAAAATATATTTATAAAAGGGCACTTATAAATTGAACTATTGATTTATTTATGACCACTAATTTAAGAATATTTTTAATGTAATTAAAATTGTAAGTAGTTTGTTTTCAAGTATTTATGTAATTTTATAGTTAAGGTGTATTTTATACGTTATTTATTTACTTGTAATTCCAAAAGCGCACAAAACGAAAAAAGTCCCTTTCAATTTTTATCGAAAGGGATTCCTATTTTAAGTGGTATGGATTTTTTATTTTGGATGAAACAGTATGCACTAAATCGACAAAGTGGTTGTAACGGAGACTACTATTTTAAGTAAAAAGATCTCATTGCGCTAAATCACTTCTATGGTTTTGTAGTCCACTCTGTTTATTTTAGAAAAAGCTCTTTGGTTATAATGTAGATTCCCATCACTAAAACAAACCAACCAAAAGCGGGTTTAAGTTTCGCTCCATCTACTTTTTTAGATAATGCAGTACCAATGAAGATACCAACAATGGCAAAGGCTGAAATCGTAAATAGGAATTGCCAATTTATTCCATTTTCACCACTTTCGCCAAAGAAACCAATCAACGATTTAGCCGCAATAATTACTAATGAAGTTCCAACGGCCTCTTTCATGGGTAATTTGCTCAAAATTACTAAGGCTGGAATAATTAAAAAACCACCTCCAGCACCTACTAATCCAGTGATTATTCCAACGACTGCTCCTTCAAGAAGTATAATTGGGTAGTTGAACTTTTGTGCTTGTGGTGCTTCCATTGAATTTTTTTTGTCTTTTTTTATCATGCTGTACGAAGCAAAAATCATGATAACAGCAAAAAGTAACATTAAAAATAAATCTTTGGTCAAGGTAAAATTATCAGTAGAAAATAAAACTTTAGGAATTGCAGGAACGATTAAAGCTCGCGTAGTAAAAACGGCAATAATTGACGGAATACCAAAAACAATGGCTGTTTTGATATTTACCAACCCTTTTTTGAAATAACCCACAGAACCCACAGCGCTTGTAAGCCCTACAATAAAAAGCGAGTAAGCTGTTGCTAAAACAGGCTCAATAGCAAATAAATAAACTAAAACGGGGACCGTAAGAATGCTTCCGCCACCGCCAATTAGTCCTAACGCTACGCCTATTAGTATTGAAGAAAAATACCCGATATATTCCATAATCATAAATTTTATGATGTAAAGATTAGCCGTTTAAATTTTGTGTACAGTAACATTTATCACACAGCTGTTTATTTTTCTTAAACTAGCGATTTATACGGTACACTATTTTGAAACATCACAATACTCCGACGTATTTTTACTTCAAATATTGTCTGCAGCGTTGTCTTAAATACACTCGGTTTTCAGCTGAATTAGACCAAAATTTATTGCTTTACGATATAAAATCTAGTACTGAAGTACTGCCGCTTGTTATGCCATAGGATAGTTTTTAGCGGCTAAAGCATATCAGTCATCCAATGTCAAAGTTGGTTGTGCATTTAAACTTAATGACAGCAGGAATAGCAAGAGTAGAACTACTGTATTTTTCTTGTTTTAAATTTTAATTGCGTTAATAATAAAGTCGGCTACATGGACTTTACAATCCTGTAATAGTTGCGTATAACTTTTTTGATCCACATTTAGTAGCGCCATCAACGAGGGTTCCCCTAGGAATGGAAATAGGTTTAATGCTATAATGTTTATGAATAATTGCTTGGCTTTGATAGGTTTTATTACCCCTTCTTTGATCGCATCGGTCACTTGCTATTTGAATTGGTCTATAGTTGGAAAATTTTCCTGTGAACGGAGTTTCATGACAAATTCGGGATTTTTATTTAACTCTTGAATAACAAAATTGGGTAAATACGGATGTTTGATTACATATGGATATAGCTATCTGTAAATTTTGTTTTTTTTTTCAAATAAATCACTGTCATCTTTCAATACTTTATTCAGTTGTGTGGCCAATAAAGAGAAGTCACTTTTGAAAACTGCTTCAAATAGTAGTTGCTTGCTTCTATAGTAAAAATGCAATAAGGCTTTGTTGATTTTAGCTTTATCTGCAATTTCTTGCATTCTAGCTCCATCCATTCTTTTTGTTGAAATATTTCTTTGGCGGCATTTAATATTTCTATTTCCGTATTTTCTAATTTTTATTTGGTCATCTTATTTAATTAAATGGTTTAACCATTTGGTTAACAAGTATTAGAAATTATATTACTTTACTGATTGATTTTCTGTAACTATTTATTGATTAGTGTGATAATGAGGTGTAAAGCAACTTTTCTAGTAGGTTTATTTTACTTCTCTTATTAAGTATAAAGGGATAGGACATGGATTTTTAGAGAAGGGTTCCATTTTTTACGTACATGAAAATCTAATTCATTCCAAGATTGTGTTACTGCTCTAACAAAAAATTATTGACATTCGTTAACCTTAGCTTAAACTCTCTTTGACCTCAAGCAACTTAAAATAGGTTTCATTTGTTGCAACTACAAAATAATGAAAACAACACTTTTAAAATTATCGGATCTGGAGCTGCAAAAACGGTTAGAAATCCAAGACCAAGTGGCTTTTGAAATACTGTTCGATCGGTATTGGAAAAGATTGTATTCCTACGCTTTTAAAATTTATAAAGAAGAGGCTATTTGCGAAGATATTGTTCAAGAGATTTTTATTAGTCTTTGGGAAAAATCGAAAAGTACATCTATTACGAATTTAGAAGGCTATTTGCTTAGAGCTGTAAAAAACAAAGTTGCGAACCACATACGGGATTTGAAGTTTGATAACAGGCATCTTGAAATACTCGAAAACATTCCAAATCCTTCTAGATCAGATAAACATTTAGTTTATAAAGAATTTGAAGCTAATGTATTTCGAGAAATAAAAAAACTTCCTCCCAGAAGTCAGGAAGTAATAATTTTAAGTCGATTAGAGAATTACACCAATATTGAAATTGCCTTGAGGCTAAATATATCCGTACGCACTGTAGAAAAACATATTAGCGATGGCTTAAGGTTGCTTAAAAAATCTATCGATCCATACCAATTCTCGGTATTTATTACAGGAATGTTGCTGCAATGTTAACCCAAATAAACCCAAGTTAACAAATCTTTAAGACTCGATTTTCTACTACGTAAAATGAGCTTTAAATGGGACTTATAGTAAAAGATCCATTTTGCAAAAAGAAGACTTCATATCATTTGCTCAAAAATACGCTCAAAATAAATGTTCTTTATCCGAAAAAGAAGCAGTAGAAATCTTTTTTCAAAAACGGATAGAAGAGGAAGAAAATACTACTATCCTCTTTTCAGAAGAAAAAAGGAAGGTAATACTCGATCGTATTAATGCTAAAATAAGTAAACCAAAAGGAGTACTTCGCGCTTTATATTTTAAAACAGCTACAATCGCAGCAATTGGAATTGCCCTAATTGGAATGGTATTCTTATTCAATCCAGGGCAAAATCATCGAACAATAATTCAAAGTACTGCTAAAGGGGAGCAAAAAACACTCCTTTTGCCTGACGGTAGCCAAATACTATTAAATGCAAATAGTAGCCTAAGTTATTCCTCGGACTTTAAAACCAATAGAAATATAATCCTTAGTGGGGAAGCTTATTTTAAAGTAGTAAAAAATCCTAATCGTCCTTTTATTGTCAAATCAGAACAGTTTGAAACTAAAGTAGTAGGAACGTCTTTTACGATTAAAGCCTATAAAAATCAGTCTAACCAAATAAAGGTTCTCACCGGAATAGTAGAAGTGAATTCGACAGAAAATACCTATTGGAAATTTATTCTTACCAAAAATCAGCAACTTAAATTCTCAAAATCAATGCTTCCCGTGCAGTCATTTGCTACAAATGAAGATTTTTTGGCTTGGACCAAAAATACTTTAATCTTCACAAATTCAACCTTAGGTGAAGCCGCAGAAACTTTAGAAAATAAATTTAATGTTTCTATAATTTTTGATTCTCATGATTTGCGAGAACTTCGAATCACTGGAAAATTCAAAAAAGAAAATTTAAATAATATTTTGCAAAGTATCGCAGTAGTAAAACAACTTGAAATAGAATTTATAACCCAAAACCAAATTTATATAAGAGAAAAAAACAAGAACGACATTCAAAACTAAAAATAATACCAAATAAGAGGGTTACTCTTTGAATATACGAAAAATATTAAAAAAATATTGCAATGAATTTTAAAAACCAATTTCTTATTCCCTTGAAATTAACAAAATATATTTATCTGTTAGGCTGCTTCTTTTTATTTCATGGAGTTAACGCAGCTTCATTTATTTCTGGTGGAGAAGAAGAAAATTTATCTCTTGATGTAAGAGAAGTTAAAATCACAGAAGTTTTTGACATGATAGAAAAGAAAACGAAGTGTACTTTCCTTTTTGACGAAAAAATTTCATCTTCAACACAGCGTTTAACTTTAGTGGTAAACAAAGAAACTTTGGACGTAATTTTAAATAAGATAACCCGTAAAACAGGTTTTAAATTTCATAAAATTAATAATATAATTTCAGTAACTAAGCCTATTCTCACTCAGCAAGTAATTAATGGGAAAGTGAGTGATGTTAATGGTTTATCATTACCTGGAGCGACAGTTCTTGAAAAAGGAACAACGAATAGTACAACTACAGATTTTGATGGGAATTTTAATCTTATCATCTCTAATCCTCTAGCTGTTTTATCAGTTTCATACATTGGTTATGACACCAAGGAAATTTCACTAAAAAATGGTAGTTTTCAACAAATTACATTAATTGAAAATTTAAATATTCTTAGTGAAGTAGTCGTTACGGCTTTAGGAATTAAAAGACAGGAAAAACAATTGGGTTTTTCACAGCAAACAATTAGCGGTGATAACCTAGCTCAGACCGCTCCTAACAATTGGTCTTCGGGATTAAAAGGAAAAGTAGCCGGTTTAAATTTTGTTTCATCCGGTTCTGGCCCTTTAAACTCCCAACAAATAACATTGAGAGGAAGTAATTCCCTAAATCCAAATGGTAATAATGCTTTAATTGTAGTGGATGGTGTCCCTATGAATAGTAAAATAACCAGTTCAGGTTCTAGTAGTGCTTACATGGGTAATGATTCTCCCGTAGATTTTGGTAACGGTATTTCAGACCTGAATATGGATGATATCGAAAGTGTAACGGTGTTAAAAGGCCCCGGAGCAACAGCACTTTACGGAAGTCGTGCCGCAAATGGAGCATTAATCATTACTACAAAATCTGGTAAAACAAGTAAAGGGCTTGGTATTACCTACAACTCAGGAGTCACTTTTGATGTTATTCAACGTTGGCCGGATTATCAATATGAATATGGACAAGGCACTGGCAAATCATTTGATAAAAACAAAAATCCTTATTATTCCTACGGTAGTTCAGTAGATGGAAGTAATACGGGTTCTACTAGTAGCGCTTGGGGTCCCAAATTTGAAGGTCAATATTATTTTCAATATGATCCAAAAACAGAAATGCAAGGGACTGAAAGGACACTTTGGCAACCCTATAAAAATAATATTAAAGATTTCTGGCGTACTGGAATTACTATAAACAATAATATTACGCTTCAGGGTGGTGATAAAAATGGATCCATGCGAATGTCAGTTGGTCATTCTAAAAATGAATGGATTATGCCTAATACTGGATTTGAAAGAATTACAGCTTCAGTAAATGCAGACTATAAAATTTCTGATAGAATCAAAATTGCTTCGGTAATTAACTACAACAATAGATCGAGTGATAATTTACCAAGTACTGGATATAACAACGGATCTATTGCTTACTTTACAATTTTTCAAAACCCAAATGCTGATCTTAATTGGTACAAACCTATTTGGGAAAAAGGAAAAACCCAGATTCAGCAACTTCAGCCTTTTAGTAGTTATATTGATAATCCTTATCTTATTGCTAATGAAGCTACTAATTCATTAGCAAGCAATCAAATAGTAGGAAATTTGAATGCTACTATCCAGTTGACTCCTAATTTAGATCTTTTAATTAGAACCGCTTTAAATACCTATCATCAGGATCGGGAACAAAAAAGACCGTACAGTATCAATCGCTATGTAAAAGGGTTTTTTAGAGCCCAAGATGTGTTCATGCAGGAAGTAAATTCTGATTTTTTATTGAACTATAAAAACAAGCTGTCGGATCATTTTTCTCTTTCGGTTTCAGCTGGGGGAAATGCAATGAGTTATAAATACCAGAGGATGGATGCTGAAGTTGAAGGATTAGTGGTTCCCAATGTTTATAAATTGTCAAATGGTGTCAGTAATCCAATTGTAAGTGTAAATGACAGTTATAAAAAAGTAAACAGTCTGTATGGAATTCTTTCCTTATCTTTTAAAGATCAGGTTTTTTTGGATCTAACAGGAAGAAATGATTGGTCCAGTACTTTACCAGTACAAAACAATTCTTTCTTTTACCCTTCGCTGAATACTAGTTTCATTATTTCTGATATTTTCCATTTTCCAAAATCTTTTGAGTATTTAAAATACCGATTATCCCTAGCTCAGGTTGGTAATGACACGGATCCTTACAGAACCAGTAAATATTACGATCAATCTGCCTTTGCGAGTTCAGCAGTAGCTCCATCTACCTTATTTAATGCCACCTTTAAACCGGAAATAACGACTAGTTTTGAAACGGGCTTTGAAGGTCGATTATTCAAAAACCGTATTAATTTTGACGCAACTGTTTATCAGTCTACAACTAAAAATCAGATTATCGCGGTGCCCTTAGACATAACCACTGGATACAGTTCAGGGATTATGAATTCCGGCGAAGTGCGAAACCGTGGGATGGAATTAACTCTTACGGGTAAAATTATAGATCTTACTAAATTTAAATGGTCTTCAACTTTAACTTGGTCTAAAAACTGGAATCGCGTCATGGAACTTGCCGAGGGAATTCAGGGTCAACAAACCATAGGATCAGCAGGATCAGCTTCTTTAATTGCTAAAGTGGGTGGAACAACTACAGCACTTTACGGGTATGGTTTTGTAAGATCTCCAGATGGACAAATCGTATATGATAATGCAGGTTTGCCAGCTTATCCAGATGAAATTCAATATATAGGAGATGCAAATGCCAATTGGAAAGCAGGATTATACAACAGCTTTAAATTTGGAAATTTAAGCTTAAATGTTATGCTTGACGGTCAACTCGGAGGAATAGTTTATTCTCAAACCCATCATAAACTAACCGAAATGGGAAAAATAATGTCAACAATGAAAGGCCGTGAGGAAGGTGTAATTATAGGCGAAGGTGTTGTTTTAAATCCAGACAATACATATTCTCCTAATACGAAAGAAGCGCTAACACCAGACTGGTATAGTCGTTATTATCGCAGAGCGAACGTCGAATCTAATTCTTTTGATGCCTCTTTCGTGAAATTGAGAGAAGTAAGTCTACAATACAAATTCTCTTCATACTGGTTGAAAAACAGTGGTATTACAAGTTTAGATTTTGCCATTTTTGGAAGAGACTTGGCTGTTGTTTCTGATTTCCCTGTTTTTGATCCTGAAACCGCAGCCTTAAATGGAGATACTCTTTTACCAGGTATCGAAATAGGGCAAATGCCTTCTCCAGCCAGTTATGGTTTTAATTTAAAAGTGAATTTCTAAACTCCTATTTAATGATGAAAAAGATAAAAATTTTTACTGCAATTTTAGCAATGATACTGCTAAATATGGGCTGTACAGGCGATTTTAGTGAACTCAATGAGGATCCAAATCGTATTGCTGAAATAAGTCCAGGAACTTTAATTAATCCTATAATTTATGGTTTGGCCACACACAATGCCAACCGAAGTGCAAGTGTGACTTTTAATTTAATGCAAGTTTCACTGCCGTTTCCAAGTGTTTCTGGTGGCTTACATCGCTATGATTTAAGTCAAGAAATTGGTGCTTCGTCTTGGAATAATTATTACAAATGGCTCAATAACATTAAAGAAATGAAAATAGCCGCCATTCGAGCAGAAGATCCTAATTATGAAGCGATTGCCTTGACTTTAAATGCTTGGGTTTATGCTAATTTAACAGATATTTTTGGACCAGTACCCATGACCGAGGCGGTAAGCGGGGAAGAAGGCAATCTCTATCCTGCATTTGATTCTCAGGAGCAGATATACAAAACTATTTTAGCAGATTTAGAGAGAGCCAATACGCTTTATAAAACTAGTTCTCCAATGGTTTATGCCAGTGATATTCTCTTTCAAAATGATGTTAAAAAATGGAGAAAATTCACTAATTCGCTTCAGATGCGCTTGTTGTTGCGAATATCCAATCGTTCAGAAACCAATGCTTTTCAAAAATTAGCAACCATGATTCAAAATCCAATACTGTATCCTGTTTTTGAAAATACCGCTGAATCTGCAATTTTGAAAGTTACAGGAGCTACCCCTAATGTTTCACCTTGGGGAAGACCTCAGGATTTTAGCTTAAATGTCAAAATAGCCTCTTTTTTTATTGACAACTTAAATACTATGTCAGATCCTAGAAGGCCAATTATTGCTGGTGTTGCAACAGATATGAATACTGTTTCGATAGGATATAAAGGAATTCCCAGCGCTTATGTTGGCGCCGAATCTCAATTTGCTTACAATGCTTCGACGTTTAATTCAGCTCAAATCACCAATCCAATGAATATTTTCTTGTTTACTTATGCAGAGGTAGAATTTATAAAAGCCGAAACTGCTCAAAGAGGATTCACAACGGAGGCTGAATTACATTATAAAAAAGGAGTTCAAGCTGCAATGGAACAATTAGGAGTTACCATTACAACAACTTATTTTGATAGTCAACTGGCAACTTATGATGGTACTTTGGAAAGAATAATGCTTCAAAAATATTACGCACTATATTTTATTGATTACCAACAATGGTTTGAATACCGAAGAACCGGGTTTCCGATACTTCCAAAAACTACTGCGATGGAAAATAATGCAATAATGCCATCCCGTTTTTTCTATCCAACCAGCATTCAAATTAACAACCAACAAAATTATCTTAAAGCTGTCGAAATCTTAGGTACAGATGATGTTAACACTAAAGTTTGGTGGGATAAATAAATCTTAATTAAAATAAAAAATCATGAAAAAAGTATTTTTACCCTTTTGTGCCCTTCTTTTCTCCATTCCTTTTATGGCACAAACTAATGTTGAGGGCTTTGTTTTTGAGGACCACAATAAGAATAATAAAATGGATCGCAATGAAAAAGGAATTTCTAATGTGGCCGTAACTAATGGCCTTGACGTTGTCCTCACGAATAAAGATGGCAAATACAATCTACCTATTAACGATGATGCCATTATAGCTGTAATAAAACCAGCGAATTATAAAGTGGGTGTTGATGAAAATAATCTTCCACAGTTTTTTTACAATCACAAGCCTAATGGTTCTCCAAAATTAAAATATAAAGGGGTCGATCCAACAGGAAAACTGCCAAAATCAGTTAATTTCGGATTAATTCCGCAACAAGAAAATGATGCATTTACAGCCTTAATTTTTGGTGATCCACAACCATATACTCAAGCGGAAGTCGATTTTTTTGCGAAAGGTATTGTAACCGAAGTTGCAGGTATAAAAAATGTTCCGTTCGGCTTAAGTTTAGGTGACTTAGTTGGAAATGACCTTGCTTTATTTAATCCATATATAAAAGCGGTAAAAGCAGCAGGAATTCCGTGGTATAATTTACTGGGGAATCATGATCTTAATTTTGATGCCACATCAAATGAAATGGCCGATGAGACTTATGAAGCACATTTTGGCCCAGCCAACTATACCTTCAATTACGGAAAAGTACATTTTATCATATTAGATAATGTGCTTTATCCTGACCCAAGAAATCAAAAAGGATATTGGGGCGGTTTCACAGCAAACCAACTACAATTTATTGAAAACGATTTGAAACTTGTTCCAAAAGATCATTTAATAGTCTTAGCTTTTCACATTCCTTTAAGCGAAACCGAAGGTGATTCGTTCAGAGATGCTGACCGGGATCAGTTATTTAGACTTTTAAAAGATTTTCCAAATACACTTTCTTTGTCGGCCCATACCCATATTCAACGTCAGGATTACTTTGGCAAAAAGGAAGGCTGGCTACAGGAAAAACCACATCATCATTATAATGTAGGAACGACCTCTGGAGATTGGTATTCAGGGAAACTCAATCAGCAAGGCGTTCCGGTTTCAACCATGCGTGATGGAACACCTAAAGGATATGCTTTTATTAATTTTAAAGGAAATCAATACAACATCGATTATAAAGTAGCGGGCAAACCCAAAACCTATCAAATGGAAGTTTTTGCTCCAAAAGTTATTGAAAAAGGACGTTCTACTAAATCTGGTATTTATGTGAATTTCTTTATGGGAAGTAAAAATGACAGCTTACACTATCGTATCGACCAAGGCCAATGGATCGCCTTGGAGTATGTTGAAGAAATTGATCCTGCTTATGCAATTGACGTTTATGAATGGGATCTTATCGAAGAATTAATTCCAGGAAGGCGCTCGTCAAACCCTATCGATAGTAAACATCTTTGGAGAGGGAAAATCCAAACTAATCTAGAAATTGGAGAACATCAAGTTGAAATAAAAGCAATAGATCAATTTGGAAAAATACATAGTGGAGGAACTTCTTACCGCTTAGAAAATAAAAAATAAAACTGTAATCAGTTTTTATTGGCTTGGCTTACCGATGATTTTAATCTAGGTAAGCCTTTTTTTATACAAATCAGTTTCAGAACTGTCGTCCTGCTATCAATTAATTATGATTTTGTCATTCTTTTATTATTTCACGCAATGTCGCACTCTATTTTTGAAGCTCGTTCATAACTCCTGACGATTCCTTTTTATTCCCAACATATAAATTCCTAATTTGCGGCTTCAAATTAGTAGTATATAATGAAGGTCTGTATTGCCGAAAAACCAAGTGTAGCGCGCGAAATCGCATCCGTATTAGGAGCTAATACCAAACATGACGGGTATTACGAAGGCAACGGCTATGTTGTGACGTATACTTTTGGTCATTTATGCACCTTAAAAGAACCAAATGATTATAAACCGCATTGGAAAAGTTGGGATTTGAATAATTTACCTATGCTTCCCGAAAAATTTGAAACTAAAGTAGTGGAGAATTCCGGTATTCAAAAGCAATTTAAAATTATAAAAAGTTTATTTGACAAAGCAGAGTTGGTCATCAACTGTGGGGATGCAGGTCAAGAAGGAGAATTGATACAGCGATGGGTGATGAATGAAGCCAATTATAAAGGCGAAGTGAAACGCTTATGGATTTCTTCATTAACTACCGAAGCAATCAGGGAGGGTTTTGAAAACTTAAAGCCATCATCCAACTATGATAATTTGTACTATGCGGGATTTTCTAGAGCCATTGGCGACTGGTTATTGGGTATGAATGCGACCCGTTTGTACACCGTAAAACATGGCGGGTACAAACAAGTATTGTCTATTGGAAGGGTACAAACCCCTACATTAGCTATGGTAGTGGATCGTTTTAAGGAAATTGAAAATTTTAAACCGCAACCGTATTGGGAGCTGCAGACTTTATATAGAGAGACGCTTTTTAGTTATGAAGAAGGACGTTTTTTAAAAAAGGAAGACGGAGAGATTTTAGCCAATAAAGTCAAGGAAAGCGATTTTGAAATTGTCTCTATCGAAAAAAAGAAAGGAAATGAATTTGCTCCAAAACTTTTTGATTTAACGGGTTTACAAGTGTATTGCAATACTAAGTTTGGGTTTACTGCAGATGAAACGTTGAAAATTGCTCAAACTTTGTACGAGCAAAAAGTTGTCACGTACCCCAGAGTCGATACTACTTTTTTACCCAATGATGTGTACCCAAAAGTAGCTGGTATTCTTCAAAAGCTAACCAATTATTCTGCGTTAACGGAACCGCTATTAGGAAAAAAGATTATAAAATCTACTAAAGTTTTTAACGATAAAAAAGTAACGGATCACCATGCGATTATTCCAACGGGGATTCAAACCAATTTACAATACAATCAGCAACAGGTTTATGATATTATTACTAAACGGTTCATTGCCGTTTTTTATGATGATTGTTTGGTAGCCAATACCACCGTAATAGGAAAAGCAGCCGATGTAGCTTTTAAAACTACAGGAAAAGAAATCTTAAAAAAAGGATGGCGTGTTGTTTTTGAAGATCCGAATGCAAAAGAAAAAGAAGCCGATCTATTGCCAAGTTTTGTTGAAGGCGAAAAGGGACCGCACCAGCCGTCGTTTTTAGAAAAGGAAACTAAACCACCCAATCAGTTTACAGAAGCAACCTTGCTACGTGCCATGGAAACGGCAGGAAAACAAGTAGATGATGAAGATTTACGCGAATTGATGAAAGAAAATGGAATAGGACGACCATCAACACGCGCTAATATTATTGAGACGCTTTTTAAACGCCAATATATTGTTAGAAATAAAAAACAGGTATTGCCAACGCCAACAGGGATTAGACTGATTGATACCATTCAAAATGATTTAGTAAAATCAGCTGAGTTGACGGGTTCTTGGGAAAAGCAATTGAAAGATATTGAGAAAGGTACGTATAGCGCTGCTGGATTTATCAACAACATGAAACGTATGGTAGAAGCTTTAGTCTATGAAGTACGAAGTGAAACCACGCGTGCCAATATTTCGCATGCCAGTAGTGTCCAAAAAGAAGTCGTTAAAATAGAGCAAAAGAAATTAGCGGGAATTTTAGCAGCAACTTGTCCAAAATGTAAAAATGCAACGCTCATCAAAGGAAAATCGGCCTATGGATGTGGCGATTACAAAGCGGGTTGTACGTTTTTATTGCCGTATAGTTTTGCAGAGAAAAAAATATCCGAGAATCAATATTTGCGATTACTACAAAAAGGATCTACTGTAAATTTGAAAGACTTTAAAACGAATGCCGGCGCTGTAGAGGGTTTGCTACGTTTTGACGAAAATTTCCAACTCAAATTAGAACCTAAGAAAGCTTTGGCGAAAGCCATACCAGACGAATTAATCTGTCCAAAATGCCAAAGTGGAACGGTTATTAAAGGAAAAACGGCTTATGGATGTAGCCACTATAAATCGGGCTGTGATTTCAAAGTGACTTTTGATGTGGTTAGAGAAAAATTGAAAAATAAAAAACCTACTAAAGAACTAGTTTATACTATTTTAAACGAAAGTGTTTAATACCAATTAAGGATTTGTAATACTTGTTTTGTGTTTTTATAGTACTGTTTTTTCCTTAATTTCTGGTTTTTATTAAGTTGCAATTTCCAATTTAAATTTTCCAAATCAAAATTCTTTAAGTGCCTAATTTCTTGCTGTTGATGAGGTTTTCTTCCTGATAAGATGAGAACTAAAAGCACTAAAGAATAGCTTTACCAAATAAAATAAAATCTAAAATAACTACCGAAGTTGCCTTATTAGGGAGTTGTTTTAGAGATTATACTTCCTTTAAATCATTGCCCATTTTATATCGTGGCAAATGAATCTCATGCGCTCTAGGATATGGTTCGCGATTGGTACTACTCACATCTTCCCGCATGCGTTGTTGGGTCAGGAACTGATGATCTTTAGCATCCGAATATCTCGGGTCTGGTACAAAAGGCATCTTGGCCATTTTCAGAATTGTCAGCGTCGGAAAATGATAATCGACCTCAACCGTGCCCAAGAGCAAGTAACATCCGCCACCTTGAAACGGATACTGCAGTAAATTATCAGGAAAGTGGGTCGTATCAAAATAAGTGCCTTCAAAATCGACCCAAGTACCAAAATACATCGTGCCTCTAATCGTGGGAACTTGTTTTCTCGAAATCAGATAGGCCAACATTCGAACTTGCTTTTTGTGATGTTGCAGTAAATGTTGCGCCATAACATCACCTCTAAACGTGCTTTGCAACAAATCGAAAGGCGTAAACGAAATCGGAAAGCCCAACAATTCGATTTCATCAAAAGCATCTTCAAATCGGGAACGTTCTAATTGAGGCAATTGATATTCCTTAACCGATTCCTGCAACAACAACATTTGATGATCGGATGGAGCCGAATGAAACAGTAAACTCGCCAAGATCAACAGTTGATTTTTGGTTTTGCCCGTTTCCCTAAAAGCGCCTATAAAAATTAATAGTTTAAGACTTTCTAAACCAATTGTAACCCGATTGCAAAAATCCTCTAAAGAAAAATAGTCGCCATTACGTTCTCGTTCTTTCACGATTGCTTCCGCTAGTTTTACGGGCAATCCTTGCAAATGCATAAATCCTAAATAAACAGCTTCACCATATAAAGTAGTCGTAAATTCACTTTTATTCACACACGGATTGTGTATGCTTGCACCCGCCATTCTCGCTTCATGCACATAGACTTCGGTCCTATAAAAACCACCTTGGTTGTTGATGACCGCCACCATAAACTCAATGGGATAATACACTTTTAGATACAAACTCTGGTAACTTTCTACCGCGTACGAGGCCGAATGTGCTTTACAAAACGAATAGCCTGCAAATGATTCGATCTGTCGGTAAATTTCTTGACTCAGTGTTTCGGTATGTCCTTGTTTGGCACAACTCACAAAAAAATCATCTTTCACTTTTTGCAAAGCAGCTAAGGAACGCCCTTTGCCACTCATCGCTCTGCGCAAAATATCACCGTCAGCAGCGGGTAGTCCTCCAAAATGCAATGCAATTTTAATCACATCTTCCTGATAAACCATAATGCCGTAGGTTTCGCCTAATTGTTCTTCGAAAACTTTATGGAAATACTCAAATTGATTGGGATGGTTGTGCCTGAAAATATATTCTTTCATCATTCCAGATTTCGCAACACCTGGCCGAATGATTGAAGAAGCGGCTACCAAAGTTTTGTAGTTATCACATTTCAATCGACGCAACAAACCGCGCATCGCCGGACTTTCGATATAAAAACAGCCTATAGTGTTGCCTTTAGCTAAATACGTATTGGCTTTGGCTTCATTTTTAGAAATACTCGTATCCCGAATATTAATCCGAATGCCTCTGTTTTTAGCAACCAGTTTAACGGTGTCGTCAATATGACCAATACCACGTTGACTCAGAATATCAAACTTCTCGAAACCAATAGACTCGGCTACGTGCATGTCGAAAAGCACGATGGGAAAACCTTTTGGGGGCATTTCTAAAGGCGTGTAATTCGTGATGGGTTCTTCGGAAATGATGATTCCACAGGAATGCATGCTCCGTTGGTTGGGGTATTTTTCTAATAACATACCGTATTCCTGCACTTCTCTGACCACGCTATTGCTTTGTTGCAACCGCATCGGGTTTTTGGCTAGATGATCCAGTTCTTCTTTGGGTAAACCAAAAACTTTCCCTACTTCCCTGAAGATGGATCGGTACTTGAATTCGACATTGGTACCACAAAAAGCTACATTTTCATACCCATATCGGTTGAAAATATATTCTAAAATGACATCGCGTTCTTGCCAACTCCAGTCAATATCAAAGTCGGGCGGACTTTTGCGATTTTCATTCAGAAAACGCTCAAAATACAAATCGAGTTCTATCGGGCAGATATCCGTAATTCCCAAACAATACGCGATGATCGAGTTGGCTCCACTTCCTCTACCAATATGTAAAAAACCACGGCTATTACTGTACCTGATAATGTCCCAAGTGATTAAAAAATAGCCGCTAAACTGCAACTCATCTATCACTTTCAATTCTTTTTGGACTCTAGCCAAAGCGGCTGCATGATCTTTTCCGTACCGCCAGTGCATCCCTTGATGGGCTAAAGTGGTCAACAACGCAATATCACTTTCCTGAGAAGTAGTGTAGTATTTTTTGTTTTTGGGCGATTCAAAATCAAATTGAAAATCGCAACTGTCTATAACGGCTTGCGTATTGGCTATAATTTGCGGATACTCTTTGTAGGCAGCAAGCAAACGCTCTTCTGAAACCATCACTTCATAAGGCGTAGCGATATCCGAATCGCCGAGTTTAGACAACAAAATATTGTTATCAATCGCGCGTAAAATTTTATGAAGTTGGTATTCTTTTTTGGTTCGAAAAGTAACCGGTTGCAGCATCACCATTTTATCAAGACTGCCTTTATATCCAAAAAGTTTTCCCACTTCTTCAGGGCGAATCCCAATGTATTCGTTCGGTTTTAATTCCGTTGGCGCATTGGCGAAAGCGTAAATAATCACAACCGATTCAAATTCGGGCGCTACTTTTGGCAAAGGAATTTCCTTAAAATTATGATGGGTCAAAAACCGATTCATGGCCGCGAGTCCGCTAGTATTTTTGGCTAGACCGATATACCGAAAGTCATTTCCCGAACGAAAATCGATGCCTACCAAAGGTTTAATAGCTACATTTTTGCACGCCGTTATAAAATCGTAAATCCCCGTCACCGTATTAATATCCGTGAGTGCCATAGCCGTAACCCCAGAGCGAACTGCTTTATCAATCAGGTCGTCCAGTGGAATCGTGCCGTAACGCAACGAATGATAGGAATGGCAATTTAAATACATAGTAGTGCTAAATTTTAATAATTAATTTTTATTGATAATTTTTCGCCAAGTTGACTACTTTTCTCCCGAATCATCGGAAATAAAAGTGTATCGATAACAAGAAAAATTTATTAAAATGGTTCTCGATACATTTTTTGTTCCGTTTTACTTCACAAAAAACACTCGAACTGACGAATTTTTTTAATCACACCCAACGATTTGAATATTAAACAAATAGGTCAGTTCGAGCGGAGTCGAGAACTTCTCACTTCTTACGAATCAATCCTCACTTCACCCGTTTCAAAATAACATCCTTCCTATTAGGCTTCATAGCGGCACCAGCACAACGCATTACCGCATCAAAACCATAGCGGCTTTTCATTTTATCCATAGCGGCATAAAGCGAGAGCATTTCTTGCGTATCTTCAAAAAGATCCATCTGATAAGTACCCCGAACCAAACCGCTAAAACGAACACCCACCAAACGCAACCGCATTCGGCGTTGGTACAGCACATCAAAGAGGCTGAGTACTTTTTGCGTAAGCAAATGATCCGCTGAGGTGTAGGCAATCTTGCATTGCTTGGTTTCCGTATCAAAATTAGCATACCTGATTTTCACGACGACTGTTGAGGTCAACCACTCTTCGGAACGCAATTGAAACGCTAGTTTTTCAACCATACCGCACAAAATTGATTTGAGGTGCGCAATATCAATAGTGTCTTGTACAAAAGTGTGTTCGGTGGCAATCGACTTGCGTTCCGTGTACGGTTCTACTGGGTTATTATCGATACCATTGGCTTTTTTCCAAATCTCGACACCATTTTTACCAATCATGCGCTGCAAGACTTCGGCAGGCATTTCGGAGAGAGTTTGTATGGTTCGAATACCGATTCGGGATAAAGTTTGAAACGTCACATCGCCCACCATGGGGATTTTCTGAATCGATAACGGATTCAAAAAAGTACGCACTTGATCTTCGGGGATGTCCAAATGTCCTTTGGGTTTGCCTTCGCCCGTGCCAATTTTAGAAACGGTTTTGTTAATCGACAAAGCAAAACTGATGGGTAATCCGGTTTCTTTTACTACCCGATCGGCCAATTCATTCGTCCATTGGTAACAACCATAAAAACGATCCATGCCGGTGATATCTAGGTAAAATTCATCGATACTCGCCTTTTCCATGATAGGTGCTTTTTCCTGAATCACTTCGGTGACGGTATGCGACAATTTCGAGTAGCGTTCCATATCGCCTTTGATTACTTTGGCTTGCGGACAAAGTTTAAGCGCCATCGAAGTGGGCATTGCCGAACGGACTCCAAAACGCCGCGCTTCATACGAACAGGAAGCCACAACACCCCGATCACCACCGCCAATAATCAACGGAATCCCTTCCAGTTTCGAGTTGTTCAAGCGTTCGCAGGAAACAAAAAAAGTATCCAAATCCATATGTACAATTGCACGTGCCATTTCATTTCTTTTTAGAGGACAAAATTAGCACAGATACTAACATTTTTTAGTATATTTGTTGTTCCAAATTATAACAAATTCAGTATGTCCTTATTTTCAGACAATATCAGAGCCTTGCGTGTAAAACACAAAATCTCACAGGAAAAAGTAGCCGAAAGCCTTATTATTACTAGGGGTCGCTATGTAAAGTACGAAGATGGAACTTCGGAAGCACCTTATGAAATTCTCAAGAAAATAGGGCAATATTACCAAATCAGTATTGATTTATTACTGTCTGTTGATGTTCGGAAAATTGAGGTCACTGATTTGTTAAAACTCGAAAATAACCGACTCATTTTACCCATTCAAGTAGATCAAATGGGCGAAAACCGCATTGAAGTAGTAACCCAAAAAGTGAAAGCAGGATACTTAAATGGCTATGCCGATCCCGAATATATCGAACAATTGCAACAAATATCCTTACCGTTTTTAGGCGTGGGCAAATACCGTGGCTTCCCTGTCGAAGGGGATTCGATGCCACCGCATCAAGATGGCGATATTATTGTGGGACGTTACGTAGAAGGTTTGGGTGAAGTTTTAGATGGGAAAACGTATATTTTCATTACCAGAAGTGAAGGAATGGTATACAAACGACTCAATAAAAACAACAAAAATGCCTTGGTACTAGCATCAGATAATTATTTCTATCCACCATACGAAGTCAAAGCGTCCCATATTCTTGAAATTTGGGAATACCAGTGCAGCATTGCCAGAAGCGACAAACGGACAGAAGCGCTGGAAAGTGATACGATCAAAAACATGTTTGTTGAATTAAAGAAAGATCTAGCTGAGGTAAAAAACAGCATTGGTTTAACGAATTAACAACTAAATATTTGAGATTGATAGTGTCACTTCGAGCGCAGTCGAGAAGCATTACTCAAGATAAAAGTTATATTTCAATCTCAATCAAAATACTGTCACTTCAAGCGCAGTCGAGAAGCATTACTCAAGATAAAAGTTATAATTCAATTTCAATTAAAATACTGTCACTTCGAGCGCAGTCGAGAAGCATTACTTAACATAAAAGTTATAATTCAATTTCAATCAAAATACTGTCACTTCGAGCGCAGTCGAGAAGTCTTCCTTATTATAAAAAATGAAAAAACAAGAATACGCCATAGTAGATATTGAAACCACAGGCGGCAATGCCACACACAGCCGCATTACTGAAATAGCGATTGTCATTCACGATGGCGAAAAAGTAATCGACCGATGGGAGACTTTAGTTAATCCTCAAAAACACATCCCCGACGCTATTTTTGCATTGACAGGTATTACCAATGAAATGGTACGTGAAGCTCCTGTTTTTGATTTAATTTCAGATCAAGTTTTTGAGCTTTTGTCCAATCGAGTATTTGTGGCTCACAACGTGAATTTTGACTATTTCTTTGTTCGTCATGAACTAGAAAGAGCCGGATTAAAGTGGACTGCAAAAAAATTATGTACCGTACGAGCAGCACGAAAAATTAAGCCCGGATTGCCATCGTACAGTTTGGGAAGACTTTGTAGCTCCTTAGACATCGATTTAGAGAACCGTCACCGTGCTGGAGGTGATGCTGATGCAACTGCCATTTTGTTCAGTCGATTATTAGAGTGGGATTCTGAAAAAGTAATGGATGTCATGATTAAAAAAACATCCCAAGAGCAGCAATTACCGCCCAATTTACCTCGAGAAGATTTTGATCAATTACCAGATAAACCAGGCGTGTATTATTTTTATGATGAACATAAAAAAGTGGTTTACATAGGCAAAGCGGTTAACTTAAAAAAGCGAGTAGCATCGCATTTTGGAGGACATAACATTACACCGCAACGACAACTTTTCTTGCGGGATATCTATTCTATTACGCACGAAGTTTGCGGTACCGAATTGATGGCATTATTACTCGAATGCAGTGAAATAAAACAATTATGGCCCGATCACAATAAAGCATTGAAACGTTTTGAACCAAAATTTGGATTGTTTGAATACGAAGCAAGAAATGGATACCGCTACTTGGCAATAGGAAAACTGGCTAAAAATCAAAATTGTCTGGAAACTTTTGATACCATTTACGCAGGAATAAATTTACTTCAAGAATTAGCCAAACAATTTGAAATTGATCAAAGGTTTTGCAAATACGGTAGCATGTCCGATGGGGTTTTTACAACTCAAAATGATACGGCAGCCTTACCTGAAATACAGGTACATAACGATACAATTCAAGCAGCAATTGATTTTTATTTGAATAGCAGACCCAGTTTTGCGATTATTGACAAAGGAAGAACAACGGATGAACGCAGTTGCATTTGGGTCGAAAACGGACATTTTTTTGGTATGGGTTATCTGGATTCAGACCTAGTAATTACTGATCCATCTCAAGTCAAAGAATACATGACGCCTTATAAAACGAACCAGTACATCATGCAACTCATCTTTTCTTTTGCGCAAAAACATCCTCGAACCGTTCATATTCAGAAAAGGGATGATAATTTTGTGGCGTTTGAGTAATCGTAAAAATTGGTAAACAACAACTTATAGCAATACTAAAAGATAATAACTTAATACTGCCAAAAAGAATTTCGTGGTTTTCCTTATCACTCCAAGTTACCCTTAAATTTAGAAAAGCACTTTACTGAAAAATTAAGGACAAACAGGAATCTACTCCATATAGCAGTAATAAAAAAGTAAACAAAAAAGGGAATTTGTCACATTGGTGTTCGATAGTAATTTAAAATGTCCAATGTTTTCAATCAAACTCCCATAGTAATCAGTATGTTTTCTTTTAATTATTTGATAATGAATAAATTAATTATAAATCGAAATTTAGAATAGTACTCTTGTTTTATAGGGGGCAAAAAATTTTGTACAAAAGATGTGTATGTAAAAACTCTAAAACTGTTATTTTATGCACTTATGAATCTGAATTTAATGGGGATATTTATTAAGCTATAGAAGGTTTTGCTCGATATGGATATAGAAATTATGATAGATTATTCCAAGCATTTAATTTCATAGAACTTAAAGGAAAAAGCAATAGATAATAGATCCCTTAAATTACCGATATAGCAGTAAAATAGCTTTATTTCGCTCCTTTTTTAAGCCTATTAACTGTTATTTGTATAATAATTACCGCTATAGCAGTAAAAATTAGTAGTTTTATTTTAATTACTTGTAGTTTATAGGATATTTGTTTATTTTTACTGTTAAAGCGGTAAAAATGGATAATTTTAATTTAGGTCTCTTCATAAAAGAGCATCGTAAACAAGCAGGTTTGACGCAATTAGAATTGGCTAATCTGGCAGGAGTAGGGAAGACTACCGTTTTTGATATTGAAAAAAATAAAGAAACGGTTAGTTGGATCAATCTTTTATCAGTTCTACATGTATTAAATATTGACGTACAATTTAAAAGTCCAATCAATAAATAATTATGAAATATCCATGATTTAGCAAACGCAAACACCGATGAGTTTTTCGTAACTTAGATGTCCTAAAAAACGACATTATGAAAACAGTTGA
>NZ_JADOVC010000027.1:0-54233 GCF_015751645.1 Flavobacterium sp. CG_9.1 | reverse complement strand
CGCCTATTATACACGTCTGTTCGAGTGGTTTTTAAAGCTGAACTAAGCTTTCTTTTTAAAGTAAATGGCCTGCTTTAAAAATTGTATCGAGAACTTTTGTGACTAAACAAACTTCTCGATACATTTTTTGCTTGACGGGTTTAAGGTTATTGTGGAAAACCCATTACAAGCCAAAAACACTCGAAGAGACGTGTTTGGTGATGATTACGCACGTCTGTTTGAGAACCTTTATAACTAAACTAACTTCTCGATACATTTTTGGCTTGGTGAGTTTTCGTTTGAAATGCAAAATCCATTGCAAGCCAAAAACACTCGAAGAGACGCAGAGGAAAGTAGTAAGTAGTTGATGATGAGATAGCTTTATTAAATCAAATCGCACTCTGGCACGTCTGTTCGAGTGGTTTTTAAAGCTAAGCTAGACTTTATTTTTAAACTAAATGAATTGCTTTAAAAATTGTATCGAGAACCTTTGTAACTAAACGAACTTCTCGATACATTTTTGGCTTGAAGGGCCTACGTTTAATTTGCAAAATCCAGTACAAGCCAAAAACACTCGAAGAGACGTACTTGGTGACGAGGACGCACGTCTGTTCGAGTGGTTTTTAAAGCTAAACTAAGCTTTCTTTTTAAATTAAATGCCCTGCTTTAAAAATTGTATCGAGAACCTTTGTAACTAAACGAACTTCTCGATACATTTTTGGCTTGACGGGTTTAAGGTTATTGTGGAAAACCCATTACAAGCCAAAAACACTCGAAGAGACGTACTTGGTGACGAGGACGCACGTCTGTTCGAGTGGTTTTTAAAGCTAAACTAGACTTGCTTTTTAAATAAAATGCCCTGCTTTAAAAATTGTATCGAGAACTTTTGTGACTAAACAAACTTCTCGATACATTTTTTGCTTGACGGGTTTAAGGTTATTGTGGAAAACCCATTACAAGCCAAAAACACTCGAAGAGACGTGTTTGGTGATGATTACGCACGTCTGTTTGAGAACCTTTATAACTAAACTAACTTCTCGATACATTTTTGGCTTGGTGAGTTTTCGTTTGAAATGCAAAATCCATTGCAAGCCAAAAACACTCGAAGAGACGCAGAGGAAAGTAGTAAGTAGTTGATGATGAGATAGCTTTATTAAATCAAATCGCACTCTGGCACGTCTGTTCGAGTGGTTTTTAAAGCGGAACTAGACTTGCTTTTTAAATTAAATGCCCTGCTTTAAAAATTGTATCGAGAACCTTTGTAACTAAACGAACTTCTCGATACATTTTTGGCTTGAAGGGCCTACGTTTAATTTGCAAAATCCAGTACAAGCCAAAAACACTCGAAGAGACGTACTTGGTGACGAGGACGCACGTCTGTTCGAGTGGTTTTTAAAGCTGAACTAAACTTTCTTTTTAAAGTAAATGGCCTGCTTTAAAAATTGTATCGAGAACTGATATCGAAAAGCACTTCTCGATACATTTTTTGCTTGACGGGTTTAAGGTTATTGTGGAAAACCCATTACAAGCCAAAAACACTCGAAGAGACGTGTTTGGTGATGATTACGCACGTCTGTTTGAGAACCTTTATAACTAAACGAACTTCTCGATACATTTTTGGCTTGGTGAGTTTTCGTTTGAAATGCAAAATCCATTGCAAGCCAAAAACACTCGAAGAGACGCAGAGGAAAGTAGTAAGTAGGTGATGATGAGATAGCTTTATTAAATCAAATCGCACTCTGGCACGTCTGTTCGAGTGGTTTTTAAAGCTGAACTAAACTTTCTTTTTAAAGTAAATGGCCTGCTTTAAAAATTGTATCGAGAACTGATATCGAAAAGCACTTCTCAATGCATTTTTGGCTTGACGAGTTTGTATTTTACATGGAAAATTCATTACAAGCCAAAAACACTCGAAGAGACGTATTTGGTGATGACTATTTAAACGGGTTGGAAAACTTTAGGAATCCAATAGCAGTTTTTTAATTTCTGATTCAAAAACATCCATGGTGTAGCCTCTAGACCATGCTGCCCCTTTCATTTGCTTGCTATCAAATAGGGCTTGATCATTTAAGACACTTTCGATTACTGCACTATCCTTTTCCAGATTCATGTTCAATACGAGTCCCCGGTTTCCAAAATCCAGCATGAAAGGAACACACGATACTTTTGTTGCGATGGGAACGCAACCCCAAAACATGCCCTCGGCAATCACTTTCGGCCAGCCCTCGCTCTGGGAAGGCAAAATAACAAAATGACTGTCTTGATACGCTTTTTGAATGGTGTCTTTGGTTTGATTTCCTTTCAGTACTACACAATTTTCCAACTTGTTTACTGAACAGTAGTACTCTAATTGCTGCCGTTCTTTTCCTTCCCCAAAGAGCGTCAATCGAACGTGATGTCCTTTTTCAACCAATCGTTCTATTAGTTGAATGGCATACAACGGATTCTTTCCAGCCACTAAAGCTCCCACGAAAACAAAATGAATGGGGTCTTTTAAGTTTCTGGTGATAATAGGTACTTTATCCGCTTCCGTGTAGGTAGCGGTAAAAAAAGGTTTTATATTTTTAGTGCTTCCCTCCCATTCTCCATAAACCAAAACCTGCATGTTCCGTGTTAAAAAAGTATTAGACAAAATCCATTGCTGCAGTTTGTAGGTCCACGGCTGTTTCGATTTCGGATCCCAATTCCCGGCATACTTAGCAGTCTTCGATTTGGACGGAAAAGCGATTTGGATTACACATCCCAACAAACCTATATTTCCTGGGCACCGCAAATGAATGTGATCTGCAGAACGCATGGCTTTGTAGATTTGCCAACTAATAGTTGGAATTTTTAGGAGGGTTTTTAACAGTCCACTTGCACTCAATACGTCAAAAGAATCAACGGGTAAAAATTTAATTTTTGGACTATGGTACGCAGTATCAACTGCCGTTCTCTCCGACTTTACTAGGGGTGCAACAACAATCAATTCTGTAACGTGCTTTGCCCAGATATTCATTTCGCGAACATAAGGCGCATAAGCAAAATAGTGCGCTCCCGCTGCAGTATGGGGAACATGGGTAATGATTGCAAATGTCATTTTTAAATTTTAGTTTAAAGGATCAATTCAGCCTTCTTATAGTCCCTTTTGTATCATTCTAAAAAGAACTGTTCGTACTCCTAAAACAAATATAGTACTAAATGATCCCATCGTCAACAACATCTGAAGCTGATGTTGCTATTAATTCCCCTTTTTGCGCTAGCAATTTCAAGAAGCGTGCTTTATTTCAAATTTGGACAAAACCTCCGTCACTTCTTTGAGGTCAAAACCATAGTACTCACAATATTCTTTTATGGTCACTTTTTGACATGGTTTTTTGTCCAACTCTTTTTTAAGATTTTGAATTTCCTTACGAGCATAACTCTCACTTTTCCCAGTAAGGATCACAATGTCGCTTGGATAAATAACAATTCTATACATAAATTGTGCTGGTTAGACGCTGTTGCATTGTTTATAAATACAAATTTAGCAAACACTAGCGTACCACTAGAAGTAACTTATTAACAACCACAAGATTGTACGGTTCAATTGGTACCGAAACATCCCGATTGTACGAGGTGAAATGTCAAAAAGCACGTTAAACCACTACAATTGAACCTAAATCAACACAAAAAAAAGTAAAAAATTAATTACATTTGTTAATAAGTATTTAATTAAATCTTACAATATATACGTTTTATCTTATAAAAGAGGTGTTTCAAAATAATTATTTTTAATAGGTTGGTAGTTTACATAAGGTTGCGCAAGCACTCTTTTGTCCATCACAGGTGCTAATCAAATATTCACAGTACTATTTTTAAATATAAAGCTGCAAACTAACTAAAAAGAGCTGTTTCCGCATTTTACTGTTTGCACCGTAGCGCTTTGTTTCCTTGTATTAACTGTTTCGTATTATCTATTGTTAGCGGACTATTTTTCGATCCCTAGTAACAAGATAGCCAACGTGTGAAGAACGCCGACATTAGTAGTACAATTGGTTCCTTTCTTCCTATTATTTGGACTGCGAATTGTTGCGAGTATCTATGGGGTATCTATAGGATATCCTAGCAGCAACAAAGAAGTCCTACTAACACTCTTTGGTTTTTTCACTTTTGTATTTATAAAGATTTAGTATGATTTAGTACCAAACGAATAAAACGGTATTTATGCCCTATTTAGCTTCTTTTTGATACGTATGTGCGGTTGTGCTTATTACCGTATTATTTGCTACTTTCTTACTCTTTCTACAAAAACAACACAATAGTCCAAAAACG
The DNA here is from genome assembly GCF_015751645.1 of Flavobacterium sp. CG_9.1. Classification (NCBI taxonomy): domain Bacteria; kingdom Pseudomonadati; phylum Bacteroidota; class Flavobacteriia; order Flavobacteriales; family Flavobacteriaceae; genus Flavobacterium; species Flavobacterium sp. CG_9.1. The sequence goes on along the minus strand of NZ_JADOVC010000027.1, from coordinate 49,961 downwards.
GTCCGAACGATACCAAGTCCTTGTACACCAAGCCAAAGCATTCTACATTTGACTATTATTAATCCCCAAAAACAAATAATCATGGGCAAATTAGCAGGAATTATCAAAATTGAAGGTACGTTAGATGGGCTAACGTTTTACAAAAGTCAAGACGGGTATATGGTGAGAACCAAAGGAGGCGTCAGTAAAAAAAGAATCATGACTGATCCAGCTTTTGCAAGAACGAGAGAAAATTTAAGCGAATTTGCGTTGAACGCCAAATCAGGAAAACTGATCCGAGATGCCACAGGCGTGATACTGAACAGAGCGAAAGACCCCAAACTATCCAGCCGCATGCTGCAACTGATGAATACCATCAAAAATTTTGATGCTGTGTCGGCCAGAGGCAAGCGAAATGTTGCAGCAGGCATTGCCAGCGAGGAGGGGAAACAACTCTTGAAAGGATTTGATTTTAATATCAAAGCTCCCTTAGCTTCGGTTTTACAAGCCAGCTTTACGGTAGCCACAGACACGGGAACTATTGCCATTACTGATTTTATTCCTCTGGAACAATTAAGCACGCCTAACAGCGCCACTCACGTTAGTTTCCGCAGTGCTTTTATCAATTTGGATTTTGCAACAGGCCTGTTTGATAAAAGCTACAGTCCCATTTCCAATGTTCTCCTGGATCAAAACTTAATTACGGTCACCTTGACCCCAGAGCAGGTTCCGGCGGGATCAGGAATACAATTGTATTTATTGCTGATTGAATTTTATCAAGACGTCAATGGAATCCAATATCCATTGCGAAGTGGCAACTACAATGCCTTGAATTTGGTTGAAATCTTTTAAAAGAGCAACCGCTTGCTGACTAGAAACCTCGTTGTATTACGAGGTTTTCTGTTTTGATTATTTTGGCTTAGCAAGCCAGATTATCGTCTGTTTTAAAAGAACTTTATGGAAGTGATTTAATTTAAAACATCTTTTACTTCACTGCTTCTATTCTTATTAAAAGCAATCAAGTTCTATTATGTGACACCTCATACTACTTTATAAAAGAATTTCGGCAAAATGTTTACAATAAATATCCATACTAAAAGTATTCAAAAAAGTAGTTCTTGCTGCAACGCTCATTTGTTCGTATGAATCAAAGTTATCTTCCACTTTTTCAAACAAGGAAACCATTGCATCAATAGTCGCGTCAAACTTAAAACATTCTACACCATCATTTAAATAGTGAGTCAACCCAGTGGTATTAGAAATTAATAAGGGAGTTTGATTCATCATTGCTTCAATTCCTACAACATTAAAAGCATCGATTTTTGATGGAATTATTGCAAAATGACTGTTGTTTAAATACGCATCAATTTGATCATAGTTGAGTCCTCCAAAATAATGAATTCCTCTATTGTTTTTAACCAGTTCTTTAATTTTAATTGCTTGACTTCCAGTTCCGGCAATATTTAAAATGATTTTTGAATGCTTAACTTTCTCCTTATATCTCAAATAAGCTTCCATTAAATCAAGCACTCCTTTAGATTGATCTAATCGGCCTAAATAAGAGATCAGAATCGAATCTTCTGTACTAATTTTTTTGTTTTTAAATCGGTCGATCATAGGGTTCAACAGAACAAATCCCTTATTTAGACCATAAAATGATTTTAAATCTGTTTTAGCCAATTCCGATGGGCAGATTATGACATCGCACAATAGTTTATAAAATATCTTTTTTCTAATAAAAAGTACTTTTTGTTTGATTGACGTTTTTTTCTGGTCCGCCATAAGTTGCGCGCTCAGCGTGTGATAATATTCATAAGTCTTAACTTTGCCTAAAGACAAAAATTTAGAGACAGAAACAGTAATGTTACTGCCGACAAAATGTCCAATTATGATGTCTGGTTTGTAGTGTAAGTGTGTTTTAGCATACCAAAAAAAATCACGCAAAGAGGTCGGCCTTTTTTTTGTTGGCCAAGAACAAATAGTGATTTTACCTTGCTTTTTTATTACGGACACTTTCTCTGCAAAATAGGGATCATGAGAGATAAAAACCACTTCATTTCCTAAGTTGGCAAGATGCTGTGCCAAATGATAACTCATAGCAGAAAACGAGATTTCACTGTAATTGTGGGCTATAAGTATTGTTTTCATTGTTGTTATTTGATTCTAACCAACCGTTTTTTGGCTACTAAATAAAGAGTGGAACCATTGTAGCTTTTCAAAAGAGATTTTAAAAAATCCAAATAGAATCGTTTTCTTTTCATTTCGACTTATGAAAATTTCTTAACAACCACCTTACAATTCTTAAACTGATTCATTTCAAAAATAAAGCTACTGTTTTCTTTAGTAAAAAAAATTAAGTGCAACACTATTTATCTTGATAATTCGCATGTTACAACGTCCTTAGTTCCGTTTTACATTTAGTAGTTTCACTGTGTTTTCAACAACCTTGCATTCTTTATATTGCATCATATCAATCCGATTAGGTTCTTATTTGTATCAAAATCTATTTCTAGTATCCCTGTTTACGCTCTAGATGATCGTTACAGAATAAAAGATTGCTACTTTATTTCACTTTTGGCTTAGTAACCCACAAACTCCACCAACCTACCGTTCTTCCCATGGCCTCCGAAAAGGCTTCCATTCGTTTACTGGTTGTAAAGGTATTGCTAAATCGAATCAATGTCAAAAGTATCGTAATCGCATGCCATTTTAATTGTGCCTCTAGCGATGGTTTTGGATTTTTCGTTCTCCAAACATACCAACCGTTTCGCACGACCATTTTACCATATTGGTATTGATTGGGTCGGCCCGACGCATCGTGATAATGATACAATTGTAAGTTGGTATTTATTATATTTTTACCAAACGCTAAGGCTCTGATACTAAAATCAGCATCTTCATATAAACCATAGCCTTCAAAATAAGTGGAAAATCGAATTGAATCAAAGACTTTTTTATGAAAAGCAAAAGACATTCCTATCAATAAATCGACCTCGTTTATTTTTCCGTTCAAAGGAAATCCACACGTTTTACCATGGGAATACTTTGGCATTCTCCCAGGGCCTAGATTGGATTGCAAGCCGAGATAATTGCGAAATACATTGCGTTGCCCTTCTTTATAAACATATCCTTCCAATTGAAAATAACGGTACTTGTCGTATTTTACATTTGGATTACTGACACTCCAACCATTCTCATTTAAAGCGATTCCGCCCACTCCAGTAACCGTAGGGTCATTCGTAAACGTTTTTACCAATTCTTCAAAATAATTAGGCGTTAATTCGGTATCATCGTCTAAAAAAGCAATAATTTCACTCGTTGTACTCACTTTAGTTATTCCATAATTCCTTTGTTTCGTTAGTCCACGATGCGATTCAGGAACCAGATAATAATGAAGATTATTAAACTTATTTTTATCTAAAAGCTGCTCAGTCGCAGTTGTAGTTGACCCATCAATAATTAAAATCTCCTCTGGATGTACTGTTTGCTCCGTCACAGACTTTAATAAATTCATTAAAGATTTGGGACGCATGTAAGTACAAATTATTAACGATACTTTCATACTTTATTGATGTCTGGTTCCTAAATTAATTAATTTTCTAGCATAAAAAACAGACTTCTTAAATTGTATGTTTTTATACGGAATTCGTAATAAACGATACAAAATTCCCAATTTAGAGCCGCTAAACAAGTAATACGTAAAATGCTTGTACTTGTATTCTATGAGCTGTTGTGGGGTATAATGTTTTAGAATCCCGTACATTACTGTCGGACTCGGAACCGGCCTTATTCCTCGTACCGGTGTATCCAGTTCCCATGGTTGCTTTTTTCTTTTCTTTCCGATTATTTTAGCCTGATTTCCCCAAAAACGATACCCTCCTGAAGGCGGTTTTAAGTGCAAATTAGCAGAAAACGGATTAAACAACACCGTAACTCCAATTTTAGAAAGTGACATACCAAAATCACTGTCCTCACCATATCCTCCATCAAAATTGACATCATTCCCAATTAACTGTAATACGTATTCTCTTTTCACACAAGAATTCGCATTGCTAAATGAAGGTGTGCAACCGACTATTTTTCTATAAAGATTTGAATTTTCTAATTTTCGTTTTAAATCATCCAAATCTTGAGTATGAACATCAGCGCGAATATCTAATCCATTGCAGGCTCCCACATCATACGTCTGCAACAATCGAATGTGATTTTCTATAAAATCCGTTGGTATCCGAATATCATCGTCCCCAAAAACGATATAATCGCCAGCGCATAAAGCTATAGCCTCATTTCTGGCCTTACAACTACCTTTTGATTGTTGCCAAATTACTTGCAGGTGAAATGGATATTTATTTTGCTGATACAGCGATTCGTCCCTGTGATCTTCGGGGGTTGCATCCACTACAACCACTTGTTGTAATTTATATTTTTGGGCAGCAAGATCTTCTAATAATTGCAATGTATATTCCTGTCGAAACATCGTAGGAATGATGTAACTAACAGAAGGATTGCCTTGTATTGCATTTAATTTACGAGGAGGAACTACGGAAGCCTCTTTTCGTTTTTTAAAATTGCTATTAATTTTAAAAAAAGTCATCCATTCTGAAATTTTCCAAGCCCCCAATCTATAAATCATAAAAAGAGCGTGACTGATTTTATAATTTTTTCTATAAAAAAGATGTCGATCCCTTTGAGAAATAAAAATAATTTCTTTTTCTGATTCAGAAAACAAATGTTGCACATACAGTGGAACAACGCCTAAGAAACGGATGCATCGAAAACCATAATCCAACCCCTGCATTTGAAGATTCTCATAGTCCAAATCAAACCCTTTTGTAATCTCCCATACCGATTTTCGAATGACAAACGCATTGGGATTAACCCTCCAACTAACACACTGGTCTAAGCCATCAAAATCATTTAGATACCAGAAAAAAACAGCCGTTTGATACACTAATTCTGGGAATGCATTTTTATATCCTTGTTCAAAAGAACTATGCCAAATATCTCCTGCCCCTTTTGATAATACATCTAATCTTTTGAAATTTGGAGATCCTGCGTACAAAAGTATTTCCCCTGTTTCTGTTGTATACTCTTTTAATTTAAATTTCATTTCTATATTAATTTCTAGTCTAAACAATTTCTTTTATACAGATTTTGTTCGTAATAATTTTATTAGCTTTTTATTAGCTTTTCGTAAAAAGCAATGCTCCGACTGGCTACCACCTCTATACTAAATTTTTCAATTACTGTTTTGCGTGCAAAGGAACCAAATTCCTTTCGTAAAGTAGCGTTTTCAAGCAATGCGACAATCTTATTGGCATATTCGAGATGATTCGCAGGATGTACTAAAAAACCATTCTTACCCTCATCAATAACCTCTGTTGCCCAACCAATGTTAGCCGCGACAATTGCTTTTTCCATCGCCATGGCCTCAATCCAAGAAACCGGTAAGGCTTCTGCAAATGTTGGAAAAACACAAACCGTTGCTTGCGCTATGTGTTCTTTTATCTCTTGATACGGAACACTCCCTAAATAAGTAACCTTAGCCAAGGCCTCCTTTGTAAACAATTCCTGCATCATTTTCCAAGTCGAAGGATTTCCCGAAATAATATCTGGAACATCTTTACCGACCAAAATTAAGGTAGCGGTCGGACTTTGCCGAACTACTTCATTAAAAATAAAAGGCAGCTCTAGCAACCCTTTCTTCCGGATTAGACTCCCAAAATACAGAAGCCCCCTAGCTCCCATCGGGGGAATACAAGAACTACTACCCGCAAAGTTATTCTTAAATTTTTCGGTATCGATTCCATTAGGGATAATTGTAAATTCTTTTTTTAAATCAAAAACCTCATTCGTCAAATCAGCAGTAAACTGACTCACGGACAGCAAGGCGTCTGCTTTTTGAAGGGCTCTTTTTTCGTGAAATTTATTTATCCACTTTACGGGGCGCTCGTCTAAATGACAGAAATAAGTATCAGAGCCATGTAGGCGAATGACAATGGGGCATTTTTTTGGCGTAATAAAAGAGGTAATTCCGGTCCAATCCGGTGCTTCTACCAAATCGATTTCTTTATTTTGGTACAGTGAATTAATAATGCGCTCCAATTTTTTTCGGGTCAAATACCAAGACAATCCTTTGAATTTTATATTTTTTATCTGCTGCACAACAATACCATTATCGTCGAAGCTATTTTCTTCTTTTTGTCCATAGACCAAAACACGAACCGAACACCCCTCTTGGATTAATCCCATTGCGAGGTTTTTGATACTCGTACCAATCCCGCCCGAATTACCGGTGATCGCATGAGGGTATTCAGGGGTTAGAAAGGCTATTTTCCTCACCCCCGGCCCCTTTCCAAAGGAGAGGGGATCCAAAGCGGAAACATTTTTATCTTTTATCATGCTGTTTTATTGTTGAGATGGAATGCTGTGTTTTCCTCACCCCCGGCCCCTCTCCTAAAGGAGAGGGGAGCCGAAACGGAAACATTTGTATCTTTCTCCATGGTATTGTATTTGTATAACTCTTTCAGAGTTCAAAACTCAGAAAGGGTGAAAAAACGGTAGCGATAAAAACTCAAAAAAAATCTTTTAAAATGCGTCTCGTGAACAACCTTGCTCCCGCGTCATTCAGGTGTCCACAGGAAGAGAAGTACTGGTCGCCTTCCACTGCATTTTCATAATTATGAATTTCAGGGTAGATCTTATTTGCTTTTTCAAAATAATCCAATCCCTTTGTATTGCTGCACATTGGCGTCATCACTGCAATCAAATTGATATTATTGGTAGCACAAATTTGTTTAATTTCTTCATAGTATTTATTATGGATGGGCTTTAAAGCTCTAATGTCATTTTTCATGTTTCCTTTTTTATTCCCCAATGCATAAAAACCTCCTTTTTTCAGTGTATTCGTTGGTTTACTCATAAAGCTATTATACATTTCTCGAAAACCTATTGAAGCATCAAATTTCACGTAGCGATAGAAGGGAATACAAAACAATTGCCAAAAATCATCTTCTTCTGAAAAATGATTTTTTATAATCGTAGACTGATGTAAATACGGTAAAAACTTGGATGCAACGGCATCGGATCGGTCTTCATTAGATAGATTTAAATCGGTTTCAATGATTATATTTTGGATTGAATAATTTCGCGCGACCATTAATTTCAATAACAAAGAAGCCTCAAATAAATGACCGCCACTCATTCCATAATTAAAAGATTTCAATCCTTTTTCTTCAAATAATTGCGTCACAAAATGATTATTAGCTCTGGAAGACCCTAAAATTACCACATCGTAATTTCTTGGCTTCGAGTTGTAAACATAATCAATTTTTCCTCGATTGGAGGCCTGTAGGTAAACAGTCGTATACATAAAATCCAATACCACTAATAGTAAAAATAGTAACACGAGGGTTTTGACCGTAAAAATTAAAAACTGCTTCATTGTTGTTTTATTCTATATTCTATTTATAGTTTCTTTCTAAATAATCGTTTTTTTTTCATTCCTCATCCCTATCTTTAAAGGTAGGGAAAAGAAACGTCCCATTAATTATTTCAGGTTCATTCTCAATTTTCGGCTCCCTTTAGGGTCGGGGTAAAACGGAAATTAAACTCCAAACGTTCTCAATTTTCGGCTCCCTTTAGGGTCGGGGTAAAACGAAAACCTCCGCTACTTCCTTTTTCCTTCCCCATACCTAAAAGGTGGGAAAAAGAAAGACTACACACTACCATTCAAGAGCACCTGTATTTACGTCTCCATTTAGAGCAGGGTTAAAACGAAAATCTCCGCTACTTCCTTTTTCCTTCCCCATCCCTCAAGGGTCGGAAAAAGAAAGACTACACACTACCATTCAAGAGCACCTATATTTACGTTCCCCTTTAGGGCAGGGTTAAAACGGAAATTAAACTCCAAACGTTCTCAATTTTCGGCTCCCTTTAGGGTCGGGATAAAACGGAAATTCGGATCCCCTACTTCCTTTTTCCTTCCCCATCCCTAAAGGGTGGGAAAAAGAAAGACTGCACACTACTATTCAAGAGCGCCTACATTAACGTCTCCCTTTAGGGTCGGGGTAAAACGGAAATTAAACTCCAAACGTTCTCAATTTCAGTCTCCCTTTAGGGTCGGGGTAAAACGGAAATTCGAATCCCCTACTTCCTTTTTCCTTCCCCATCCCTAAAGGGTGAGAAAAAGAAAGACTACACACTCCCATTCAAGAGCGCCTATATTTACGTCTCCCTTTCGGACAGGGTTAAAACGAAAATTAACCTCCAAACGTTCTCAATTTTCGGCTCCCTTTAGGGTCGGGGTTAAACGGAAATTCGAATCCCCTACTTTCTTTTTCCTTCCCCATCCCTAAAGGGTGGGAAAAAGAAAGACTACACACTCCCATTCAAGAGTACCAGTATTTACGTCTCCCCTTAGAGGAGGATTAAAACGAAAATTAAACTCCAAACGTTCTAGATTTTCGGCTCCCTTTAGGGTCGGGGCAAAACGAAAAGCTCCCCTACTTCCTCTTTCCTTCGCCATCCCTAAAGGGTGAGAAAAAGAAAGACTACACACTCCTATTCAAGAGTACCAGTATTTACGTCTCCCCTTAGAGCAGGATTAAAACGAAAATTAAACTCCAAACGTTCTCAATTTTCGACTCCCTTTAGGGTCGGGGTAAAACGGAAATTCGAATCCCCTACTTTCTTTTTCCTTCCCCATCCCTAAAGGGTGGGAAAAAGAAAGACTACACACTACTATTCAAAAGCACCTATATTTACGTCTCCCTTTAGGGTCGGGGTAAAACGGAAATTCGAATCCCCTACTTCCTTTTTCCTTCCCCATCCCTAAAGGGTGGGAAAAAGAAAGACTACACATTCCTATTTAAGAACACCTATATTTACGTCTCCCTTTAGGGTCGGGGCAAAACGGAAATTCGGATCCCTTTGACGCAAGAGGTGAAACGAAAATCTTTTCCTAAAACTGAAAATAAATAAATTCTTTGTAATCGGAATAGGTTCCTAATGCGATGATGGCTATTAAACACAGCCCTAATTTCAGCCAAGAATACTTCCCAGAAATGGGTTCTACATGCGTTCTACTATTCCATTCAACTACTATAAAAACAGCAACCATTAGGAGTAATTCATAATTGTACCTTTCATTTTCCAGATATTGGGAGAGAAATCGACCATCCGTATACATCCGCTTTATATATTCAAAAGCATCTTCAATCGTTTTTGCCCTAAAAAATATCCAAGCCAAGCACGTTAATGCAAAAGTGCTCAGCATACTGAAAAACACTCGTACTGAGGCAAAATCCCAGTATAATGATACCGTTTCCATATTAGACCGATTCCTTTTCAAAAGCAACAACGGTAAAAAATAGAGGGCATTTATAAATCCCCAAGCAATAAAAGTCCAATTGGCACCATGCCAGAAACCACTCACCAGAAAAATCACGAAAGTATTGCGAATTTTCCTCGCCATGCCTCCACTACTTCCCCCTAATGGAATGTATAAATAATCCTTGAACCAAGAAGACAGCGAAATATGCCACCGCCGCCAGAATTCTGCTATGTCTCTGGAGAAATACGGATAATTAAAATTGCGCAACAAATCGATCCCAAACAGTTTAGACATCCCCAGCGCCATATCCGAGTATCCAGAGAAATCCCCGTAAATCTGGAAAGCAAAATACACTGCACCCAGCAACAAGGATAGCGAATTCATTGCTTCATAATTATCAAAAATGGCATTGGCATACGTAGCACAGGTATCTGCAATGACCACTTTTTTAACTAGTCCCCAAACAAACTGATAAACGCCTTCCTTGGCTTTTTGAAAGTCAAAACTGCGCTTTACTTTTACCTGTGGCAATAAATGCGTGGCCCGTTCTATAGGACCCGCGACCAGTAATGGAAAATAACTCACAAACAACGAATAATCTATAAAGTTATATTCGGCTTTAATTCTTTTTAAATAGATATCGATTACGTAGGACAATCCATGAAACGTGTAGAAGGAAATCCCTACCGGAAGAATCACGTTTAACAGCAAAGGACTCGTTTGCAATCCAAACCCATTTAGTAGGTTGGAAAATGAATCCGCGAAAAAATTATAATATTTAAATAGGCCTAGGAAACCGAGATTGATGCTTATACTCAACCAAAACCAAAATTTACGAAGGCTTGTTTTCTTTGCTTTTTCAATTTGAATTCCGGTATAATAATCTAAAAAAGTGGAGAAAACCAGCAGAAACAAAAAGCGCCAATCCCAGCAGGAATAGAAGTAATAACTGGCAACAATTAGCAGTAAATTTTGGGTGCTTTTATTTTTATTAAAAACAAACCAGTAAAGGATAAATACGATAGGCAGAAACAGGGCAAAAGCAAAGGAATTGAAAAACATCTAATATTATTGAACTTTAGTAAATTATTTTTAAGTGATTTTCTACCATTTTTTCTAATGAAAAAGAATCAACGATTAAAGTCCTCGTATTTTTAGTGATTTTAGACTCGCCCAAATATACTTTTTTTAATACGTCTTGCAATAAATTGATTTCCTTTACAGTAGTTATGAAACCATTTTCTCCAGTTGTAATGACTTCCTCATTACCGCCAACATTGGTAGTAATCACCGGAACATTAGCGGCTAAACTTTCTAAAATAGAAAGACTAAAACACTCCATGTGGGTAGGCTGTAACATATAATCGTATTGGCATAGTAATTCATTGAGATTGGATTTACTACCCATTAATTGAAAATTTCCTGTCAATCCCTTATCTTTAATTAGTTGTATTAAAACATCTTTGTACGGGCCATCTCCAAAAACAGCTATTTTAATTTCACTTTTAATAGGCTCCTCTAATTGAGAAACGGCTTGAATTAGATCTTGAATCCCTTTTGATTCTCTAAGATGTGATACCACAATAAATGTTGGTTTGACAGCATTTCGGTTTACTCTCACTTTTATATCCTTAATCAACACCCCATTATAAATTGTAATCGTTTTGTTTTTTAAATGGGATCCAAAATCTTTTAGGATTTCATCTACCGTATAATTAGATACTCCGACAAACAAATCGATATATCTTGAGAACAAAATTCCTTTTACTTTTTTTTCTAGTCTCTTTTTTAACGGATAGCCAGCAATGGGTCTAGGATTGTGATCTATGACTATAATTTTGGCCGACGATAGCTGTTTCAATTTATAAAAAAAAGGGGTACACAATTCGACAAAATGAGTAATAATATGAGAATACACGGCCTGCTTACTGCTGTACGTCTCTAGAAAAAAATTTTCTAAATTTTGACCGTTGCTCTCCAGGATGGTCAAATTAGAATAGTCCCCATGATGCGAACGATTTGGAAAAAACCAATCTACTTCGAAACCATTCTCTTTGCATTTTGCATCAAACTGCCAGAAGAAATAGTCCATTCCTCCTACCCGTTCTGGTACTAATTCATAGTTGCAAAGGATCGCTATTTTTTTTTCGCTTATGACCATTGTAAAAGCGTTTCGGCGATTCGCTTCCCAGTTCCTTTCAATGGTTTTGAAACCTGCATTTCTAAAAGTTCTTCTCTGTTTGCTTCATCCAAAATAGGATTTTGGAGATAATCATTTATAAAAGTCACAAGTTCTTCCTCATTTTTAGCAATTTTTGTTGCCTTAGTATTCACCACATTGATCAGATGAGCATACTTTAAAAACCGTTGGTCGTCATATAGACCATTTTGACTATTTCCAAAAACAGTATTAATAACAGGCTTTCCAAATTGCATAAAATCCAAACTCATTGTAGACAACATATTGATATTTAAATCCGAATAATTCAATAGCCCTCTCAAATCTTTTACGTCTTCAACTGTCGGAACCCGTTGTGACCATTCTTCCTGATGTCCTTTGCGGGACAAACTCCATTTAGGGAAATTCCATTTGACGAAAGGGAATTTTTGGGCTACCAAAGCAAATCGAATCGGGTCTTCTGCAGGAGAAGTTCGAACCAATAAATTAACATGAGGAATCTTTTTTTCTAAAATAGCAGTGGCAATGGTTTCAATATACAATTCATCATTTTTACTGGTAGAACTATCGCCACAACTGAAACAAATTGTTTTTTTTAGAGGTTCTAATTCAAACTTCGAAAGAAAATCTTGTTTCGTAACGTGGTACCTCTCCAAAACATAAGGCTCAAATTGTGGGGTTCCCACCACTTCGATAGCGGACCCTTTTAGAGATGAATAAAAATGCAACAATTCCCTTTTCATTAAATCACTCCAAACCAAGAAAGAATCAAATTCAGCTGCCATTCGGCCTTTGGAAGCTAAATTATCCCAACTAAAAATAAAAGAAGCTGTTTTTAATTTCATTTTTTGAGCTAGATATGCCAAAGGAGCGATAAACGGTGGGCGTTGGTGTGTGAAAAACAACAGATCCAATTGTTCTTCATGAAGCAGCTTTTTATACGCTTTAGTAACGTTATAGTTTTTAAAAGTAAACTGTTGCAATTTACTGTATCCTTGTATGCACTTTTCAGAATAAAACAGCGCCGTAAGTTTGAAGATAAACCGAGTGGCAATTCCTCTAGGATTTTTCGCTGCCGTTTTATTGGTAGTGTAATTATCTACCATTCCAAAATTATTGTTTTTATGCACTTTTAAATGTGCTACTTCTTTTGCTTTTCTAAAAAACCACGTGGGGAATTTTTCTATAAAAACCGGTAATTCGATAATTCTTGATTTTATAATATGATCCGCATAAATTTCAGCTGGCAAACAAGAAAAAATAACGACTTCATCAAATGTCTTTTCTGCCTCTAACAAAAAATCACTTAATATAAAATTTCTAAAACCTACACCATCTGTAATTACAACTCCTAATTTTTTCATTGTTTCCCTTAATTTTTTTTATCTTTTAATTCTTCAAATATGAATTTATATTATTGGATTCTGGGGCGGTTACTAATTTTAATAATTGATAATTAAAGTATAAATTACAAACTGATTTATTGCTAGAGACAAAAGTGTAAGATTTCAAATTTAAGCTCATTCTTTTTATGCTATAACCGTATAAACATTTAAAATATCACCTCCTTTTGACAACTAAGTAAACTTTATTAAAGTTTATGATTTTATATGGTGTAGAAATATTATAATTATTAAGGGTTTTACGAATTTCTATTTCATTTGTATGACCATCAATATAAATTAAATCGCAATCATTTTGTACTGACGGGCCATTCGCTATATACGAATATTCAGATCCTAAATAATAGGAAACAAACATTAATCGATCAAATGAACCATCCTTTAATGCTCTAATTGGAACTTTACAATTTGATACATTAAAATTATTTTTAATGTATTTTGCGGCATCTCGCCAATTTTGTTTTTCATAGTTGTAATTCCCATAAAAAGATATAATTAACAACCCTATTACGTAAAATAATATATTGTGTTTTTTACTGTAATATAGTTCGTTAAAAAGAAAAGAAAGAAAAAGAAGTATGAATGGTATTGTCACAATTAAATACCTTTCAGATATCACAAATATCTTTAAAGCAACAAAATAAGCTAAAAAAAACAATAATAAAACAGGAAGTAATAGTATAATATATCCTTTTAAGAATTTGTAGAAGAAAGAAAACTTCATTAAAAACGGAAAGAGTAAAATTAAAAGAACTGCGACGCCGAATTTGTTTAAAGCTAAAAGAGTAGAGAAATTTAGTAAAATACTTTTTATATTGTTTTTAAGCCAGGAAACCTCTTTAATGTGAACTCCCATATCTACGTAATAGAACTGAAATACAAGCCAACTACTCCCTATAATTCCAATAAAAATTGAAATTACAAATATTTCAATTGCGATGGTATTTCTTTTTAAGAATAATGAATATAAAATTGTAACTAACGAAATTAGAACTATAATTAAAGACCCGAAATGATGAGTATAACAGATAAGGGATGCAATACAAAAATAATAAACAATCAACTTCCTCTCAATTTTTTTATTATCCCTAATTCTAATTATAAAAACAAAAAAAATTATACTTGCAATACAAGTCAACCCATAAAGTAGTGCATACATTCTTGCCTCTTGGGCGAAAAACAATACACACGGCGTAAAAGTGCTTAATGATAAAAATAAAATTGCAATCCTTCTTGTGAAATATTTTTGTAAAAGTAGATAAGAAGATATAAAACCTAACAAAGTGAATAAATAGCTTAATAATCTTAGATTAACATCACTTGCACCTACAATTTTTTCCCAATAAAATAATAAAACGTAATACAAAGGAGGGTTTCCATCATTCGAAATATATTCAGAAAACATTAATTTCAACGAAGAAGTTTTTAATGTAACAGTTGCTGAAAAAATTTCGTCTAGCCATAATGATTCACGACCAATATTTGGCAATACGATTAATGCACTAATGACTAAAAGTATATAAATACTTTTTTCAGAATGAAAGAAAAAATCTATAACAATACTGGAACGCATTTTAACTTTATTAATTTGTATCAATAAGAGCTTTGAATTCTTTATTTCCGAATAACTTTTCTTCATCTTTTATGAAATTAAACTTGATAAGATAAATCTTTAACCACATTTATTAGAAATAACGTAAATATTTTTTTAATTAATTTTTACTACTTTTGAATGTAAAATGGCACAAATACTAAATACAAACTAATTTTAACGTTACTTAATAAATCAAAACCTGTATTACTTTCTAGATTTCTCATTTTGAATTTGGAATATGCCTTTTTAAATCAGGGTATTGGTAATAAAGTTCTATCTTTACTATCATTTTTTTTCTATAGTTTTATAGACTTTATGTTGTTGTATCTTTTATGAAAGGCCTTCAGTAGTAAACTAATACTACACAGACGAACAAATATATCCATCACTCCAATTCTACCGCATTAATCCACTGCCAAATATAAAAACTATTATCTTGATTTCCGTCACAATACTCTTTCCATATTGCTTGCACTTGCTTTTCATCAATACCCTCTAAAGCTGAAAACAGAGCTATACTCTTGATAAAATAAGGCGCCAATTCCTTTGCAATCCATTCTCTCTGCGGGGTTTGCAACGCTCTTTTTGGAGCTAAAGCAATCGTGTCTCCCAACTGTTTTTTGACTAAATCGCGCAACAGCCATTTTGTTTGTCCGTTTTGAATTTTCATATTTTCACTTTGTGCAAAAGCCAATTCTACCAATCGATAATCTAAAAATGGCTCGCGTAGCTCTGTACTGTGCATCATACTGATGCGATCATTAAAACGCAAAGCTCTAGGGATTTTAGTATAAAACAAATCTCGATACTGCAGATTTTGTAAATCTGTTTCGAAAGGACGATCGTATACTTCTTTTTGAGCCCAATCGCTATACCTTTCTACCAACACTTCCGGACGTACCGGGCTCGAATTCAATCCCTGAATTAGACTGTCGCTTTGGTTGTGGTAATAATCATAACCCGCCCAAGCTTCGTCCATACCTTGTCCGTCTAGAATCACTTTAATCCCTTTTTTCTTGGCTTCTGCAAATAATAAACTATAAGCTAAAGTAGGGAAACCGCCAAAGGGTTCATCCTGAAACCAACTTATCGTCTCTATTAATTGTGGAATTTGTTTGTAGTCCAACAGTACTTTGTGCAACGGATACGGCGTGGTTTGCAGCAACGCTTCTACCCACGGTAATTCATCGTATTTTTCATTATCCGAGTAAAAAGTAAACGCTTCTATGGGTTGTTGGGAAGGCAGGTGCTGGTGTACTAAATTAATTAATGTAGAAGAATCCAATCCTCCACTCACATTCATTCCCAAGGGCACATCGGCTCTGAACCGCAATTGTACCGCGTCTTTTAGCAAGGCTTCATATTCTATTTTCAATTCTGCTAGTGACAAAGGAACCGTATTTTTAATCCGTTTAGGGAAATCATACCATTTTTTCAATTTTATACGGTCCTGATTCTGATTTTCAGTATAACGCCATTCAAAAAAATGACCAGCCGGAATTTGATTAATATTCTCCCAAAAAGTTTCAGTAGGCATACCGTAAGTACCATATACAAAATAATTGGCCCACACTTTTTTATGTTGCACTTTTGGAATTCCCGCAGCAAACAATGTTTTTATTTCACTGCCAAAATACAACTGATTTTCATATATTGCGTAATAAAACGGCTTGACACCAAAACGATCCCGAACCGCAACTAATTTTCGGTCTAGATTGTCCCAAATAGCAAAACTAAACATCCCATTAAGCTTGTCTAAAGCAGGAATTCCCCATTGGATGTATGCAGCCAGCAAAACTTCGGTATCGGATTGTGTTCGGAAATTATAAAATGCCTTCAGTTGCTCTTTTAACTCCGTATAATTATAAATCTCCCCATTAAACACGATGGTATATCGGCCGCAAGTACTGATCATGGGCTGGTTCGCTGTTTCCGATAAATCAATAATACTTAATCGGTTGTGCCCTAAAACAATACAATTATCATCCCAAATCGTCATAGCATCAGGCCCGCGATGCTTTTGAACTTCCAGCATTTTGTATATCGTGATGCGATTATTTAGCTTATTCCCTAAAATCCCTACTATACCACACATCAGATTAGCCTTAAAATAGTTGGTAATTTTTTGACTGCTTTCTCCCAATCGGTCATTGTGTCTATATTCACATATAGATCGGGATTACTTTCCATATAACTAATCGAACTACCATAAAACGAACCGCTTTTAATCGCTTCAATTTTGGTTAGATACAGTGATCCGTCTCTAAAAAAAGCTTTTGGCAAGTCTTGTCTTCGCTTGATAATTTCTTTTTCACCGGTGGCAATCGCTAAACATCCGTTTTCATCTGCCTCAAAAACCCAATGCGGATTGTATTCAAGAGGGACTTGGAGTACGGTAACTAAGGAGTCCGCTTTTTTTTCTTTAAAAACAGCAATGGCTTTATCTATAGATCCTCTTTCTCGAAAAGGAGCAGTAGGTTGTAACAAACACACGGCATCAAAAAACTCCCCTTTTGCTTCCAAAAAAGCGATCGCGTGTTGCACCACCGAAATACTGGATGCAGTATCGTCTGATAATTTTTCTGGACGTAAAAAAGGAACGTCAACCCCATAATTCAGAGCAACCGCTGCAATCGATGAATCATCTGTAGAAACTAGTATTTTAGACAACAATGTACTTTCCAAGGCTTGTTGAATGGTATAACCAATTAAGGGCGTGTCGCCCAATATTTTTATATTCTTTCCAGAAACTCCTTTAGAACCTCCTCTGGCTGGAATTATCGCAAGGATTTTCATTAATAAGAAATGGTTTTATGAAATTGCAACGGAAGCGTTGCTAATAAATGGGCTATGGTATTTCCAGATTTACCACCTCCATATACTGAGGAAACATCTGCTTTTCCGTTTTGCACGATAGTTGCTACCGCATTTATAATTTCAGTTTTATTATAGGGAACGTCCAGTACATTTTCGCCTCGATCGCGACGATTTTGTCTGGTTCCAATATTAATTACAGGAACGCCCAAATACGCGCATTCTCGAATTCCCACACTTGAATTCCCAATTAATCCAATTGCATTATGGAGTAACACCAGAAAATCATCACCTTCCATATTCTTAAAAAAATGTACATTTTCGAGCTTGTTTTTTTCTCTAAAGCTACGAATTCCAGTGGATGTTCCATCTGCCCCTGCATCTACATTCGGCCAAAACCATAAAGTAGGCAAATTCAATTCACTTACCGCCAAAAGCGTTTCTTCAATGTGTTTTCGGGAATCCTGGTATTCTGTAGTGACAGGATGCTGCATTACCACCAAGTAACCTTTGGACAAATCGGGTTCAGCCCCAACACCGCCGTACTTTTGATACGGATTAAAGTTTAATGTTTTTATTTTTAAAATTTCTGCAGCAATATCTATCGAAGGACAACCGGTATTAAATACAAAATCAGGATTTTCACCCAATTTGAGCACACGTTCTTTTGCATTTTCTGAAGCCACAAAATGGTAATCCGCTAGTTTTGTTATAGAATGACGCACTTTTTCGTCAATATTCCCAGTGACTTCACCTCCTTGTATGTGTCCCAGCGGAATATTCATATACGAAGCCGAAATCGCCGTGGCCATCGT
The DNA here is from genome assembly GCF_015751645.1 of Flavobacterium sp. CG_9.1. NCBI lineage: Bacteria > Pseudomonadati > Bacteroidota > Flavobacteriia > Flavobacteriales > Flavobacteriaceae > Flavobacterium > Flavobacterium sp. CG_9.1. The sequence continues at coordinate 31,843 of NZ_JADOVC010000027.1, read as the reverse complement.
TTCAAATCGATCAGCAACCGTTACAACAATATCTGGTTTTAAGTTATCAAAAACTGTCGAAAGTTCCAGAATTCCAATTCCGGTGGTTTTTGCTGCAGCCGTGAGATTTTCTCCTTCCAAAACGTTAAAGACTTTGGCCGCAATAGCAAATCCGTCTTTTTCAATAAAATTCACTGCAGAACCATAGCGTTCTAATAAAGCTGAGGCAGCGACAACTAGTTGCAATTCTAAATCGGGGTGGTCTTGTATTGCTTGTAAAACCGTTTTTACACGGCTATAAGAGGGTCTGGCAGTGATGACGACTGCTATTTTTCTTTTTGGCATTTTAATGTATTATTCTTGGGTTTAAAAGTAAACAAAAAATGAAAGCTAAAAAAAATATTTAAGGAACTTCGACAGGCTCAGTGTGACAAGTGCAGAATAGAAACAATTAGGAACACTACTGTCAGTCTGAGCTTGTCGAAGACCTTTCTTTTTCAGGACAAAAGCACTTCGACAGGCTCAGCGTGACAACTGCTAAAAAATTATAAATAGGAATACTAATGCCGTATCAACTCAATATAATAATTAAAAACAAGATATAATCAGGAACATTACTGTCTGTCTGAGCTTGTCGAAGACCTTATCTTTTCAGGACAAAAGCGCTTCGACAGGCTCAGTGTGACAACTGCTAAAAAATTATAAATAGGAATTCTAATCCCAAATGAAGTCAATGTAATAATTAAAAACAAGAAACAATTAGGAACACTACTGTCAGTCTGAGCTTGTCAAAGACCTTTTCTTTTTCAGGACATGAGCACTTCGACAGGCTCAGTGTGACAAGTGCAGAATAGAAACAATTAGGAACAGTACTGTCAGTCTGAGCTTGTCGAAGACCTTTTCTTTTTCAGCACAAGAGCACTTCGACAGGCTCAGTGTGACAACTGCTAAAAAATTATAAATAGGAATTCTAATGCTGAATGAAGTCAACATAATAATTAAAAACAAGAAACAATTAGGAACATTACTGTTTGTCTGAGCTTGTCGAAGACTTCTTATTTTCAGGACAAAAGCACTTCGACAGGCTCAGTGTGACAACTGCTTACAAGTAACAAGCAGTAACAATCAGAAACAATACTATCATTCTGAGGTTGTTGAAGAGTAATCCTCCTCATTCAAAAATTCCCATTGCTTCAAATCTCGATTTAACACCATTCCTATTGCCTCTTGAAAACGGGATGCCTCGAGTCCATAACCTTTCGGTTTTTTAGCTTCTAAATCATTGAATGTGAGAATGTGATTTTTAGGCAAATTTTTATTTACTGCTAATGATTTTTCGAAAATTTGCTTGATTTCTGAGAACTCCTTATTGTTGTTTTTAATTACAGGATTTGCTAAAGCAGTTGCTATATTACGAACCGATACCACTAAATCTTTTGTTTCTTGAATGGTTAAAGAAGCTTTGGCATCGGGTCCAAAAAGCTGCCGGTCAAAAACAACATGAAATTCTAAAATACTGGCTCCCAAGGCGGTTGCGGCAATACACGTCTCCGTTCTAGCCGAATGATCTGAAAAACCAACAGAAACATTATATCGTTCCTTTACTTCTTGAATAACATTTAATCCGTAGTGTTCTGGAGTAGTGGGATACGCTGTGGTGCATTGCAAAATAGAAAATTCGACCTTTCTTTCTCTAAGAAAAGAAACAGCCTTATCTAGCTCGTCATACGAGCTCATTCCCGAGGACAAGATAACTGGCTTCCCTGTTTGTGCAATCTTTTCTAAAATCAGGAAATTAGTGACCTCTCCCGATCCTATTTTATACTGTTTCACACCGATTTCCTCCAGCCAATCTACCGCCAAATTGCTAAAAGGAGAGCAGATAAAATCAAGTCCTAGGTTATCGCAATGTTGTTTAATTCCTTTCCATTGTTCCAAAGAAAAACTCATTCTTTGCCAATACCCATATCTGGTTTCATCCTCCAGAGAGAATTTCACGCGAAAAGGCTCGTATTCGCTACTTTCGGCTTCAGCAATATGCATTTGAAACTTAAGGGCATCCACACCCGTTTGTTCAAGAGCATCCATATAAGAATATAAAATACCCAAACTACCTTCGTGTGCTTGGCCAATTTCGGCAATGATATAAGGTGGCGGGTTTTTTGATGACATATTTTCTATAATAGTTTAGTTGATTTGGTAAAATATCTATTTAATTCCGAAAAAACTTATATTAAAAAAATTATATTTTTTCATAATTTTTTTAATATAAGTTTTTTAATACTCAATAGCTGATAAATGTTTCGTCTTTTCTAAAAGTGAATTTTTAATCGGCTTTCTATATTTTAAAACTTTAGGGATATTCAAACAAACCTCAACAATTATTTTGAAAAAAATTTTAAAGCAATTGACATCTGTTAACGCATATTTTATGAAGTTATGTCTATACAATTTTAAAATTTTTATTAAAGGAAATGGATAGTATACTAAATAATAATAGGTGGTGTTTTTTAATTGCTTGCCAAATCTAAAATAATTCTTACCCGCTAGTTTACGAGCTTCTTTGTCTACCCTGTGATTTACCATTATTTTATTCGAGTAAATGATATCAAATCCTTTGGACAGTACCTCAATAGCAACACAAGACTCCTCCCCATAAATATCTATCCATACGGGAAAGCCATTGGTAGCATCATATACTTCTTTTTTTATGGCAAAACCACAACCAATAAAATCACTACAATAATATTCTTCCTCTTTAAAATCAAAACTACCCAAAGCTTCTTCATCTGAATTAAAAATTCCTTTAATTTCCTTAAAGGCAATAATTCCTACGTTGGGATGTTTTTGAAAAATAGAAATAGTTTGACTGATAAAATCAGCATTTATAGGATGCGCATCATCATCTAAACCAATCAAATATTTTCCTTTAGCTCTTGAGTAAAGTACATTTCTTGCAGGTGAAGCACCAATTGATTTTGTAGTAAATTCCCAGTTGACCCAACTAAATTGGTTACTCAATTCTTCAGAATCGTCGGTACAACCATCGAGAAAAATTAGCACTTCATGACTTGAAAAATCAATTAATTTTTCTAGTACTAATAATGTTCTCTCAAGCTCCTCTTTTCTATTTTTAGAGACAATTAAAATGGAAATTTGCATACATGCATTTATTTATTAAACCATAACTCAAATATTTAAATTATTGTTATCTGCTATAATTTGTTAATTGTATCTCTTAAATAATCAGCAGACACATACTGCTGTAAATCATTTCTATTCAACAGTAAACTATCAGGATTTAGTTTCCATAATTGATATAATTTTTCAATAAGAGCGGCTATTTTCTCAACGTCATCTACTTCTGACCAATAAGGATAGGCATCACCTAAAAGTCTTTTAGTTTCACTATAATAAGGAGCTAGGGAAAGAATTATTTTATTAGCTTCAACACAATGCGGAAACTTAGCGGGAAGAAAAGGACTTATTTCAGCTTTTGCTTCAAGTATAATATTAACCGATACGTTTCGCTGCAGTTTATACACAGCTGCAAACGGAACATTCCCATTAAAAATATAAATTTGAGGACTGTTCTTTTCATAGTCTTCCAACATCTTTTTATGATAGGACGCTGCACCTAGCAATAGTAACTTTGAATCTTTTGCGGCATCGGGATTTTGCTGTATAAACACTTTAAAGCCTTCAATCAAACCTGCGGGGGAACGCTGCTTCATTAAATTGCCTGCATGAAGCAAATTGAATTTTGACGCATCAAAATAATCAGGAAAAATAGCATCTTCGAGCGAGTAATTCGCATTTTGATGGGGTATTACTGTTCCTGTTTTTATAAAATCAGGAAAATAACTTCCCATCCAATCCATTAACAATTGACTGGGAAACCCACTATATTTCGATTTTTCTGAAACAGCTCTAAAAAAAATTTCTTTTATCGCATATCCTGGCTGAACCCAGTTGTAAGGTCGCGGATAATAATGAAAGGGATAGGGGTCATGTACGTAAGCCATCCATTTATCATGCAATTGAGGTAATTTTAAAACAGCATAATGAGGTCTAAAACTAGCGCCTTTACTCAAAGTAAGGACTAAATCAGGTTGAAATGTTCGTTTTTTTAACGCACTCACAATACTGTTAGTGTCATTAAAAAAAGTAAACGAGAATCCGAACTTTTTTTCTAAGAATGGCATCAAATTCCAATTCAAATTTCTAGCTAATATCCTTTGTATTCTGCTTAAAAAATACAGGGGACTGTATTTTATTTCTTGAATAGCGTAACAAGTAACTCCCGCTAACTGTATGTTTTTAAGCGTATAATGATAGACCAACAATTCAAAACCGGCCGCCGCAAGATTTTGGATCAGTGCGACATTAGCTTTAGAACCGCTGCTGTCTTCTATATTAATGGAATCTACTACCACGAGTATTTTCATTTTAGTTCTGATTTAATAAATAAGCAACAATTTGTCACAACGTACACTAAAAAAATTAGCAACAAAAACTTTTTTATCCATTAGACATAACATAATTATTTAAAAGTATTTAATCTTTTCTTTTAGTTGTAACATTGGCTTCTCCACGATTATCCAAGAGAGGTAACTTACTCCAATAATAAATGAAGTTTGAATAAAAAATTCCACGTATGAAAAATCTCCAATAGAAGCTGGCGTCATCGTCCCTGTTTTTTGAATCACCCAAACCCAATACTTCGGTATTATATTATGATACAAATATATTCCATAACTTATAATTCCAATAAAATTTAAAATTTTATTCTCTAGAACAGCATTAACCAAGGTACTTTTAGGACTATATCGACATTGTACTATTACCGCAATTGCTACTATCGAAATCGCCAAGCGTTCTGAAAAATAAGGAATTATAATCAACGTATTATGAAAACAAATCAATAAAAGAGTTGGAAAGAAAATAATCTTTAATGTTTTTACTAAAAGCACTTCATAATCGGGTCTAATAATTTCGACATAAGCAAGCAATGCCCCAATTCCAAAAGCATTAATGCACGCTAAAGTCAGAATACTTGACATTTCTGAATAAAAAAAAGGATAACAGGTTCCAACAAATATGAGCAAACAAATTAAAGAAAAAATTCTATTTTTAAAAAACAGCAGTAGAATCAATGGCCAAAATATATAGAACTGTTCTTCGACTGAAAGTGACCAAAGATGAGCTAATGCACCAAACCATCTGTTCTCTTTATAGTTTAAGTAGTTAGCTCCATAAAAAACATACCAATATATATTTGCTCTAAATTGATTTCCAATAATTCCACCAGTCATATACATGAAAAACAACAATAAATAATAAATAGGAAATATTCTTAAAGATCTACGAATAAAAAAATTTTTAATAATTTTTAAATTTGATAGAGGGATATTTTTATCGTTGTTAATTTGAAAAAATAGAGATCGAGAAATCAAAAACCCACTTAATACGAAAAAAACATCTACACCGTATTTACCAAGAGGAAAAACATGTACAAAATGACCGCGTGGAAATCGATGTGAGAAAATGACGAAAAAAACAGCAATGGCACGAATCCCATTTAATCCAGGTATATATCTAACCATACAATAATCCTATATAATTTATTCACAAAATAATATTAAACAATAAAAAAAGCAGATAAATTTTAAATAAAATCATTTAAGTATTCTATTATTCTATTAGACGCGTCCCCGCATCCATAAGGATTTTTAGTGTTTTCAAATCCCGTAAAGTGGTCTAAAATCTCTTCAATACTATATTTTATTTTTTTCCGGTCTGTTCCTACCAAAGTAGAAAATCCAGCAGCGACCCCTTCCGGCCTTTCTGAAACAGTCCGGGTCACCAAAACAGGTTTCCCAAGAGTAGGTGCTTCTTCCTGTATTCCTCCTGAGTCTGTTACAATCAAAAAGGACTTTTGCATCAACCACACGAAGGCAGGATAGGAAACGGGCGGTACTAAATAAATATTTTTCTTACCTGCTAATTTATCATAAACTATATCTTTTACATTGGGATTTAAATGTACAGGATACACTATTGTTACATCTTCTCTTTCGGATACCGACAAAAGGGCTTCACAAAGGTTTACAAATCCACCTCCAAAATTTTCTCTGCGGTGTCCAGTAACTAAAACTATTTTTTTATTTGTGGGAAGATTTTTTTTCAGTGTCTCTATTTCTGGGTTTGAATAATTTGCACATCCAATTTTATCAACTGTCCACAGTAAAGCATCAATAACGGTATTACCAGTTTCGATTATATTCTTTTGTAAAATCCCTTCTTGTAATAAATTTTGGGCAGCTGCTGTTGTAGGCGTAAAATGAATATCGGCAATTCTGCTTGTAATCTGACGGTTTATTTCCTCAGGAAAAGGAGCTTGCTTGTTGAAGGTTCGCAATCCTGCTTCGACATGACCTACTTTTATCCCTAAATGAAAAGCAGCCAAAGCCACCATCGCCGAAGTGGTAGTATCTCCATGAACCAAAACCATATCTGGTTCTGCCTCATTTAGCACGCCATCTATTTTAAAAAGAATATTTGCACTCAAACTATTCAAAGTTTGATTTGGTTTCATTAAATCTAAATCATAATCAGGAACGATTTCAAAAAAATCCAATACCTGATCTAACATTTCACGATGTTGTGCCGTAACACAGACTTTTACATCAAAATTATTATTTTTCAATTGATGGTATAGAGGAGACATTTTTATAGCTTCTGGACGTGTCCCAAAACAAAGTAAAATTTTCATTAATTCTTTTTTATAATTCTTTTTTTCAATTTAGTAATTTTAAATCGCAACGGTAAAATAAAATAAAATAGGCGCCATTTTAAATAATTATATCCGCTAAATTCTAATTCCCTCATTATCTTACCAAATAAATCATATTCAGTATATCCATGAGACATCGCAATAAAATAACGAATTATTGGATCATTTATTAAGCTTTTTTCTTTAAGATTTTTAAGGACTAATACAATCGCATCAATGTTAGAAAGTGTTCTAATGGGATCTAATCTAAAATACTGACCCGTCATCGAGTCACTATGTTTTCTGGCAAAGAACAAAGACTTTTCAATGGAAATCCCCGTGATTCCTGTAGATAAAATTCTGGAATATAATTCCCATTCTTCTGCATGGAGTAAATGTTCCGTATATCTATTTTCAAAGAAACATTCTTTTTTCCACAGAACTGCGCAAGAATTAAAGGGAAGTTCTTGATTCAATAATCTAAAAACATCCTTTTCGTTAATATAGAAGCTAGTGTATTCTTTTGAATAATCAAAATTATAATCAAAGGTATCATAGAAAACTTCTCGAATGTATCTACAAAAAGAGACTTCATTATGAGATAATTCTAAAACAGACAATTCTAAATTTTGTGGATGTACAATATCATCATCATCAAAAAAAATAATATAGTCCCCTTTGGCTACATCTAAACCGTAATTACGTGCCCCAGGCAATCCTTTGCGATAGGTGTCAGGGCGATGCAAATACTTAAATCTATTATCCTGAGCTAAAATTGGTGCAATAACTACTGCAGTGGCATCAGTACCTCCATCATCAATAATCAAACATTCCCAATCCTTGAAAATTTGATTTTGTATGGATTGTAATGTTTCAACAACATAGCGTGCTCTGTTATAGGTCGCCATGATGATGGTAACCTTAGGTAAATGATTCATTATTTTATAATTTCTACAACCATGGTTTCAATAAGATTAATTCTCTCCGGAATTATAGTTCCATGTTTTTCAATATTTTGTAAAAAAGGGACTTCGCTTTCTCCTACTTTACATTGTCTTATACTCGTATAACTACATTGCATTGCTAACTTTTTTATACTTGAAAAATCATGTATCACTTGATGTCCCCATGCTTTAAAAAAATTATTAATTACATAAATATGATGCTGGTCCTTTTTAATACCTAAAATTTTTACAGATTTTAAATAAGGTGAAGCATTTATATAATAATCAACATAATCAAGATTTTCTCTAGAATGTGGATCGGAATATATTTTAAATAAAAAATCTAAATTAGGAGTTGCGATTCTCATAACGCCTCCTTTTTTTAAAATACGATGCCCTTCACGTAACATGTTAACTTGTTGTTCTACTTTCAAATGTTCAAAAAGATGCTCAGAATAAATAAAATCAAAAGAATCAGAAATAATGGGAAACGTAATTCCCGCATCTAGAAACGCAATACTTTCACTATAATTTAAATCCGTATTCAACCAACCTTCCAGCACATTAGAACCGCTACCAATTTGCATTTTTTTTATTTGATTGGTTTCAATATATGCATCAATAATCGTCTTTTGCTCTTTTATACTTATAGCACGAGCTTTTCTATCTCTATAAACCTCATAAACACCAAATGGAGATAGACTTAAAACCTTTTTTAAGATCTTTTTCATTTTTAAAATTTCTATTAATTTACTTTTTAAATAAATTGAGTAATTATTCTCAAAATAATTGAATGTCTTAAACAAATAAAACGGACATAAAACTACTATCTGAAACTTAAAGACAGCTATTTTAAAATAGATTTAAACCATCTAAAAGGCTGTAAAACAGAGTGTCCAATCATAAATTCTAATCGTTTTGTGTTTTTATTTTTTTCTGCTTCCTCTCTTTTGATTCGATCAAACAGATTTTCTACTAAATTTTCAAAGTTAATTTTGTAAACATCATCATGTTTTCTGATAATAAGCTTGAACTTATCTAATTTTAAATCGCGAATTCGATTTGTAGTAGAGTTCTCTCGTATTTGATAATTAAACAGAATTTCATTAATTACATAAGCATATCCACCTATTTTTAAAATCTGAATGTAAAACTCCCAATCCTCAAGGCCTAAAATTGGTAATTTTTCTTCATAACCACCACAGAGTTCCCAATCCTGTCTTTTAAACATTAAGCTTCCCAAAGCTGCATTAGCAAATAAAAAATTATTTAAATTACCTCCCTTGGGAGTAAAAACATTAATAATCCCGTGACTATTAAAAAGATTGGCTTGACAAGTAACCATAGTAATAGAATCTTCCTCTAGAAATTTCAAAACAGCTTTTTCGCAAAAAGAGGGTTCAAAAAAGTCATCCGCATCAAGATTAACAATATACGTACCTTTAGCTGCCTTTATACCATTATTTCGGGCTACACTTTGCCCTTGATTTTTTTGAGTTATTATTTTTGTAATTTGAGGCTCTAATCTTGTTAAAACATTTTTCGTTTCTACATCAGACCCATCATCAACTACAATTATTTCAATATTAGGATAAGATTGATTTAAGGCTGAAAACACTGCTTTCTCAATGTACTCAACATCATTATAGCAGGGAATAATAATGGATACTAGATTATTCATAATAAATTTATAGGTAATTATTTTTTTTATACTTTGTACAAACTATTTAGTAAATAAACTCAAGATCTTACATTTTATATTTTTTTTACTTTTCTTTTATATGTAATCTAACACCACTCATAAATAAATCATTTATTAAATCATCCATTTGTTTAGCAACGATTTTTGGCATATATCTCTTCATTAACTTGGCCGGAAAACTTTTATGACACATTGAAAGTTGTACTCCTTTTTTCAACGCATTTGAAACAGAAAGATTTTGTTTTGGATTAAAAATAGGCAATCCCATTCCCTTTAATTGTTCTTTGATATTTCCGACAGCGGGCCCCACAACAATTTTATTAAATGTTAGCCCCAAGAAAAACATTCCTGAATTCAAAGATTCAATTCTTGGTATAAAAACTAGATCTGCTGCTGACATTTTAAGCTCCAAATCTTTATGTGACTGGAATCCGTATGTAAATAAAAAATGTGGCTTACCATGATTTTTTTTAAAATGAGAAATCATTATGTTTTTAATATCAATTATCCTTTTCAGCATCGTTCTCCCAGGAAAATCATATCTGAGTTCCGCATGCATATTTATGCAAACAAGTACTTTATTAGTGATATCAAGAGATTTAAATGCCTTTAACATCATGTCTCTTTCTGCATAATTCCTTATGTTACCCGGTACAATAATAACAAATTTTTCTTGCTCAATTTGAAGCTCTTTCCGTGCAAATTTTTTATCTAATATGCAGTAAGACATGGAATACAAGGGATGATAAATTATTTCGTGCCGTGCTGTAGGATACTTTTCTTCATATAAATTTTTACTGTATTTTCCTAAATGAATAAAAACATCAGTACTGCGTTCTATAAGATCAAATAATTTAGTAAAATTAATAGTTGTTCCTTTATTAGGCAGATAATCGTGTTTCGTATAAATAAGTATTGATTTTCGTTTCCACTTATTTATAATTCTTTCCAATATATTCAATTCTTCCTCGGAGGGCTCTTTCCAATCAAAAATTGCTTCAGGCCAATGAATATGGACAAAATTATAGGAAGGGTCGTAATTTAGATAATTATCATACACATAAGTATGCACTGAGTTATTGGTTATTTCATCTAGGTATGGATTTGGATCTTTTTTAAAAGGAAGAAATATTTTCATTTACAGAATATTTGCGTCTTGATTATTTAAAGTTATTAATTCAATCTGTCCTATTCGGGCTGCAATTTCTGAATAAGAGCTCCAGTACGAGCCGTAAATATAATTAGTTTTCGCTAAACAATATAAATCAACAACAGCGTCTTTGATTCCCTGTGGTGTATTCCTATCAATTTCTTTTTTATAAGTTAAAATTTTTTCTCCAAATAATTCCTTGAGGTTTTTTTCTGTATTTATATCATCCGTTGCTAAAAAAAAATTACTATCCTTGTTTATTTTCAACTCATAATTTATTTTATCAATAAATAGTTCTAAAGGGCTTTGCTCTATGGCTATAATATTATCACTTCGTCTAATATGTAGCCCAATTGTAAGATTATTAAATTTTATTGTTTGACAATCTATTATCTTTTGAATTTGTAGTACCGGCTTAAATTTTAATAATTGTTTTTGATTATCCCCAAATTCATGACATGTTTGAATATATAAACATTTGTTTTTTTTTGAAATTTCTAGAATATTTATTTTATTATTCCATATTAAGTTTTTAAAATCTGAATTCACAATGCAATAATCTACACGCACTATTTTATTTTTAATCCAAGCCTTTATCCTTTTTTTAAGTTCTACTTGGTTTGTTGCCCTGACTCTTAAAAATTCTGGTCTATTACTTTCGATAGTCATATTTTTGATTGGGTCAAAAAGATCTTCAAATTTGCAATTTAAATCACTGTTTAAAGCCCAAATTATCCCTGTCTTTTTATTAGATTCATTACTTAACCACAAGCCAGAAGCAATCACTCTCATCCTATTTGCTAACCCACCTAAAGGCTCTAATACTACCATAATCTGTTTTTTTAACTTACTGTATCCTTTAATTTACTTTTTGAAAAGATTATTATATAAATCCTAAAAAAAATGGAAACTATTTTTTTTCCCACAATTGTCTTCTCTATTTCAGATAACATTTTAAATCTATTCGAGTCTAAAATTTTATTATTCTCCTTTAATTTCTTTATGTTTTTTTGCATCTCAATATAATCTAAAAAATACATACCGAAATGCTCCTCAAGCACCATTTTTTTCTCTTCAGAAAAATCTGCATTCCAACTTATTCCGTCTGTATTAAACACTGCAAGTATTTCATTAACTTTTAAATAAGTAGAATTGAATTTGAATAATGCTAAAATAAAAAATTTCCAATCCGATATAATTTTCAAATTTTCATCATACAATCCTATCCTATCAAATAAATCTTTTTTGACATAAGTAGATTGATGTGGAAGTGTTCCATAAAACATATCTGAAAAACGTAATTTAGATGGACTTGAGTCTATAAAAATTTTGTTTACACCTACAATTTTTATATCAAAACAAACCAAATCATATTCATCTAAATAAAAACAACTTTTTTCAACAGATATATTTTTATATAAATAATCCCCACTATTTAAAAACAACAAATACTCACCAGTAGCTACTCGTATCCCCTTATTCATCGCATTGTAAATACCAGAATCTTTCTCACTTACCCAATACTCAAAATTATCACATTGCTCTTCAATAAAAGCAGCACTGCCATCTGTTGAGCCACCATCGATAATGATATATTCAAACTCTTGCCACGTTTGATTTACAACACTAGCAACAGTTTGTTTCAACCCTTCGAGATTGTTGTAGTTGATGGTGATGATGGATAATTTTAACATATAACTTAAATCTTTACTCTTGAATTGATTTTATAACCGAAATTTTCAATATATGGTCTCCAGAATTCAAGATCATATCTCCACCAAGCATGACAACCCATAGGTAATTGATTTTGATTTATCTTAAACAAGTATTTTGGTTTAACTTCAAAAGCAAAAGATATGGCCTCTTCTACAGATGCAATTTTAAAACCTCGAACATCGTTTCCTATCACTTGAGCGATAAATCCATCTTCATTAAAATGAATTGACCGCTGAATTGACATATTTTCTCCAAAATAAATAAATATTTTATTGAGAAAAATAGCCAATTTAATCTGCACTCTATTTTTTTTACCAAAATAATAACACATGCCGTCTTGTACATATACTCGTTTTAAGGCACGCTTCATTGCACTAATATTTCTCAACGAAAATCCAGAATTACCCACACCTAAAAATTCATGTGTAGGATTATCATACCCTACAAACCATGGAGAACCTATATAATCGTATCCTTTATCACACCATAATAACAATTCATCTTTAAACACGAAGGCATCTAATTCGTACGTTAATAGATACTGGTAATCATCAAATAATTTATAAAAAAATTGACTTAATTTCAATTTATTATATTTTTTAATAGAGGACTGCCAAATCGGGTCTATAAAAACCACTTCAAAGCATGAAATTATAGCATAATATTTTTCAAGATTTAAGCCTTCTGGAGCAACTATAAATATAGGATGTTCTCCCAATATTTTAAAACATTGTTGAAAGGAAATCAACTCTAATTCACTTGGTTTATCTGAATGTACGGGAATAACAACGACACATATTTTTTTAATTTTCATTTATGTATTTCGTAATTTTTTCTTGTTGATTGCGGTACATAAGTACTCCACAGTTTAATCAAATACCATTTTAAAAATCTCATCTTAGTAGCTGTTGGAAGATTTGTTAAAACAGGAAAAAAAATATCATTAAAAACATTTACACTAACAAGCTTACAATTTTCATGTCCAATTATACAAAGAACGATGTCTTTTAAATTTCTTTTTATAATATAATTCAAAGAAGGTGTATCAACAATCTTCTTTTTTATTTCATTATAATTGTTAAAATCGGCTAAATACTTATTAAGGTTTGTAGCTGAACTCCATATACCCGTATCATGAATTCTGTAACATGCACTGTTAAAATTTAAAATCTTCCCTTTTGAATCATGTATCGCTGCAAAAAACAATGTATTATCCTTTGAATGCTTAAATTTAGACAAATCGTATCTCTTAAGAACTGAAGCTTTAAAAACAGTAGTAAGTGTCCATGTTCTATAATTTTCGAAAAAATTATTTACAGTAATATCTCCTAACGATTGATCGAAGCTAGGTATATTTTCATCTAATAAATTTCCAGATTGATTAACTTTATCAAATCTTGTCCAACAAATCGAATATTCCTCATTTGCCTGCAAAAAATCTACTTGTTTTTGAAGCTTTAATGGATCGGTCCAATAATCATCCCCATCACAAAGAGCAATATATTTACCATGACATTGTTGAATTGCAAAAATAAAATTAGACATCATTCCGATATTTTGCTCGTGTTTTATATAATTGATTATCGAACCTCTTGGATTAGTTCTTATTATATTTTTTATAATTGCATCCGATTTATCAGGTGAACAATCATTTGCCACAATTAATTCAATTTCAAAATCACATTCCTGCATCAAAACCCCTTCTATGGCTTCACGGATATAATCTTCGTGGCCATAGGTTATCATACACACACTAACTATTGGTAATTGTTCCATTTTAAAACTCTAATGGTGCTACGTTTTTAATAATTTTGGCAGGAATACCTATTACAACACAATTATCAGGAACATCCTTTGTAACGACAGAACCTGCTCCTACAACAACATTCTTACCAATATTTATATTTGGTAATACTGTGGCATTAGTTCCTAATACAGAAAAACCACCTATAAAACAATTGCCAGATACATGAACACCAGGACATAGTTCAACAAATTCGTTAATAATGCTATCGTGCCCAACGGTACAATTTAAATTAATTAAGGTACCTGTTTTAATTACAATATCATTTGTAATAACCACACCTGTCATTATGTTACAGCCTTCACCAACCGCGTTTCCAAAACTCCCTATTGTAGCTAAAGGACTTATTGTACTTGTGAATTCTCCACCTAAATCATTAAATTTTTTAGCTAACTTTTTTCTCAATATAGGATTTCCTATCCCTATTGTAAATCTATTGTCTACCATTTTAAAATAGGTTGACGCTTCTTTACTGTTTTTTAGAATTTTAAATTGACCATACAAATACTCTGGTGCATCATCGTTCACATCATCATAAAAAACTAAATTTTCAGTTTCATTATTCTGATGTAAAACTTCTAAAACTTCTTTAGCAAAACCCTTGGCTCCAACAATTAACATAATTCCGCACTTATAAGTGAAATAATATTTTGTAAATCAATTAGTGACAATCTAACATACAAAGGCAAACATAAAACTCTAGAAGCTATATTTTCTGCAATTGGCATTTTATTTCCTTTACTAAATCCAACCGTATTTAAGGATGGATAAAAATATCGTCTAGAAAAAATTTGATTGGTATTTAAAACTTTCTCCACTTTCAGAAGTTGTTCTTCACTTTCTAATACTATTGGATAATAGCTGTAATTCCAATTGGTATTTTCTCTTATTTTTATAGATTTCACTTGTGGAAAATCTAAATGAGCATTGTAATAATCGACAATATTTTTTCTTTCCTTGATGATTTCATCCATAAATGGTAAAACTGCCAGCCCCATTGCTGCTTGCAATTCAGACATTTTTCCGTTAATACCCAATCCATGAAAAGCTAAAGGACCATCGTGTCCAAAATTATGACTGTAAAACATTTTATGTTGCAACGATAGATCTTTACAAAACATCGCACCACCTTCTCCTGTGTGAAACAATTTAGTGGCGTGAAAACTACAAGTACTAACATCTCCATATTCAAAAATTGATTTGCCGTTGTATTGCACTCCAAAACAATGAGCCGCATCATAAATCACTTTTAAATTGTGTTTTCGCGCAATGGCTTCAATTGCTTCAACGTGACAGGGATTCCCAAAAACGTGCGTAGCTAAAATAGCCGTGGTTTTATTAGTTATTGCTGCTTCAATCTTGGTTTCATCAATAGTGAGGTACTCTGGATGAATATCTACAAAAATCGGCGTACAATTTTCCCAAACGATTGCCGCTGTAGTAGCCACATAAGAAAAGGGAGTTGTAATAATTTCACCTCCTTTACCTAGCAACTTTAAAGCTATTTGCAAGGGAATCGTACCGTTAGTAGTGACAACGATATTAGAAACTGATAAATACTCTTTCAACTTATCTTCTAGTTCCAATACTAGTTCTCCGCGATTGGTCAACCATTGATTAGCCCAAATACGTTCTAGCTGCACTTGATATTCTTCCAGAGGTGGGAAAAAAGTTTTAGTTACATTAATTTGATTCATAATTTATTTTCCCACATAAAAATTGGTTTTATATACCCTGGCTCTCTACCCATATAAACTCCCATTTCCCGTATGCGATCAACAACAGTAAACGAAATGATATCTTCATCTACAAAAATAGCTTCTCTTTTATCTTTAATCACAAATAAAGATAAAAAGTATTGACCAGATTGAAAAAAATCTTTCGGAAAAAAACATTTCAGTTGATTGTTGCCTTGTTTAAGATTTGTCCCATCTGTTGCATTTGAAAAAGAAAACATGGCTTCTCCCATTTCATTTTGTATGTGATAAGTAATGTGATATCTCAAATGTTCAGTATCTTTTATATCAATATCAGTAAGTAATTCTATAATATCATTTTCGGCTAAAGGATCAATTATTGTTTTGGATTTGTTTTTTAAAGATATGGAATTTAGTTTAAAAACTTCTTTGTCAAAATCATCATTAAAATTTTTACTATTCATTGCATCTCCTCTACCTTTAAGATAATGACTAATTGCATTTTCTATAGTATCTTCTAAAACTACTTTCCCATACTCTAATACAATTCCCCTCGTACACAAACTCTTCACTGCCGCCATATTATGACTCACAAACAAAACTGTTCTTCCGCCACCACGAGATATATCCTGCATTTTGCCAATGGCTTTCTTCTGAAACTCGGCATCGCCTACTGCCAAAACCTCATCGATAACTAATATTTCAGGTTCCAAAAAAGCAGCTACTGCAAAAGCCAAACGAACGGTCATACCCGAGCTGTAGCGTTTCACAGGAGTATCAATATAGCGCTCGCAACCAGAGAAGTCAATAATTTCATCCAACTTGGCGGTAATTTCTTTTTTGGTCATTCCTAAAATAGCGCCGTTTAGAAAGATGTTTTCTCTACCAGTCATTTCGCCATTAAAACCTGTTCCTACCTCGAGTAACGAAGCTACTCGACCTCCAAACTGAATACTACCAGTAGTAGGTGCAGTAACACGTGATAATATTTTAAGAAGCGTCGATTTTCCGGCTCCGTTCTTGCCTATAATCCCCAGCACTTCACCACGCTCTACTTCAAAATTAATATCCTGCAAGGCCCATACATAATCACTGGAACCTTTGGTACTTCGATCATTAACATCGCCAATTTTTAAATAAGGATTGTCCTTTCCTCGCACTTGATGCCACCAGCGGTTCAAGTCATGACTGAGCGTACCTGTTCCTACCTGACCGAGGCGGTATTGCTTAGAGATGTTTTCGGCTTTGAGAATTATGTCTTTCATTTTTTTTTCATGTTCTACTTTTACGGATCAGTACTACAAAAAGGCTACTACTATGTTCGAAATTCTCTCTTGTTTACTACAAAGACAAAATTTCTTATACTGCTTCGCACTCTGAGTCCCAACAATTATTGAAAACAGATGTAATTTTATTTTCCTGCACACGGATCCATACGTATTAATTTTATAGAATATAGCCCACTAATGACTACAACGTATAACGCTATACCGTATCTATAAAACTCTTCTCCGTCTTATTAAAAATCAATATTCCTACCAAAAGCAAAGCAATTGTCACTCCTGCGGTGTAAGCCAATCCTACAATAGAAATAGAACCTACATTCAATAACATATAACGGGTTGTTTCTATAATATACGCCAGTGGATTGTATTGTACCATCCAGGCATACTGCGGTATTTTCTCTTTGATTAAGGCCAAAGGATACATCACTGCCGAGACATACATCAGCAACTGTACTCCAAACGCTATTAAATAACTAAAATCCCTGTATTTAGTGACCAAAGACGAAATGAACATCCCCAATCCCAATCCTAAAATACCCATTAGGACAATTAGCAAAGGAAAAAACACTACTGCAGCATTTAGGCTCACTGCTGCACCTTGTGCATAGTAATACAGGTAAAAAACGATAAAAATAAAAAATTGGATTCCAAATTTAATCAAATTGGAGATCACTATGGAAATAGGTACAATCAGTCTAGGGAAATACACCTTTCCAAAAATTCCGGCATTCGCACCAAAAGTATTGGAGGTTCCTGTCAGGCAGGCGGTAAAATAATTCCAAACCGTGATTCCCGCTAAATTAAACAAAAAGGGAGGAACCGTTCCTGTGCTAATACCCGCTAAATTATTAAAAATAATAGTAAACGTTATCGAAGTAAATAAAGGTTGGATCAGGTACCACAGCGGCCCTAAAACCGTTTGTTTGTACATTGTCACCACATCTCTTTTCACAAAAAGAAGCAACAAATCTCTATACTGCCAGACTTCCTTGAGATTGAGGGTGAAAAATTTATTTTTGGGTGTTATTTCAAACAGCCAAGTGGTATTTGTATGTTCTGAATGGTTCATTGATTGATGCTAAAATCCTACTGTTCCTTGCCTGCGTATCCGCTCATTCTGGACCTGTTCCGCTTTATGGGCTAAAGACAGTCGTTACGAAGCAAATATATATAATTTGGACTCAGTATCCCATTAAAAACAAAGGGTTAGCGTATTTCTTTTTTGGAATTCCCTTTTAGGGCTTGGAAAAAATTAAAATTGTGTCCGGCCAACCTGCTTAGCGCATAAAAAAATAGCTACAAGAATACCATCTTACAGCGGTTTAGGACTAAAGCGGTAAGAGACCTTTCTAAAAGCGTACTAACTGAAACTGTATTCTTTGGTACTACTATGAAGTCTAGAACATCCTTTAGCAACCCGGGTTTTGTTGTGTTCTTAGTGTTAGATTGAAATCCAATTCTACTTGTGGGATTGGCTAGGAACACTGCAAGTTATGGTGCGGTACGACACTTATTCCTAAAGCGCTACAGTAGGATGTCTCTTCTACAGGGAGTCAAAAGTGTTGCTGCACTAGTAAAGCCTCCATTACTCTCATTAAAAAAATACGCTTAGAGCAAATTAGAGGGAAGCGGCGATGCGCATATGTACATTATTACAAAAAAAACCTTCTGTGACGCATCACAGAAGGTTTTCGATAGGGTTATAAGTATTACTTAATGTCCTGGATTTTGAACCGCTAATTTATTATACAATAATTCATTTAAGGGTATTGGCCATAAATACTGCGTATCTGCGGTAGTCACAGCTGGAGCAAGTCCTTTAGCAGGAAAGTTTTGCTTTAACCTCATAATATCAGGAGAACTAAACCCTTCACCTAATAACTCAATTCTTCTTTCTATTGCAATTTGATTTAATAATGCTTGAACATCTGTGAAAGAGGAACTTGTGAAAACTGTTGTAGCATCCGATCTCCCTCGAACTGCATTTAACAGCTGGATGGCACGTGCATCCAAAGAATTTGAACTTCTAACTAATGCCTCGGACAGGTTTAAAAGTATTTCTGAGTAGCGAATAACGGGAACAAAATCCGGATCCGCTTGTGGACTAGTCCATTTGTGAACCCAAGTTTTACCTCCAGTCACCACATTAAAACTCCTTCTTGCATCTGTAGTTTTCCAACCTGTATTTGAAACTATACCTGTAGGGGCTAATGAATATTCACTACCACCGTTTGAAGTAGAATTATAATAAAACACTAAACTGTTTTGCGTACCCGGCGTATCATTGGAGCTGTATGCAAATGAAAATACATTTTCAGCTGTAGTGGCTCTCGCAAAAACAGTTCCAATAGCGGGCGCTAAAGCGTTAGGAACTCCACTCGTTGCTGTAAAAGGTGCTGTGGCAGAAACAATTTTATTCCCTTCTGTAACAACTTCAGGATATTTGCCCATGCTTAGATAAACTCTTGTTTTGAGGGCGATTGCCGTGTTTCTATGTGCTCTTGAAGTATTGTTTATTGCTAATCCATTAGTTAATGGCAAATTTAGCTCAGCAAAATTTAAGTCGTCAATCACTTGATTGTAAACATCCGCAACCGAAGATCGAACTAAATTGCTATTTCCGCTGCTTGTTTCCGGTATTAATCGTAAAGGAAGACCCAAGGAAGCACCATTATCTTGCGTATACGGTTTTGCATATAGTGTTACTAGTGAATAATACGACAAAGCTCTTAAAAAACGAGCCTCAGCAGTATATCTCGTTTTTAAAGCTGCTGATATAGTAGCTGTTTCTAAACCACTAATAACAATATTTGACCTATTAATTGCGATATAAGCAGCTCCCCATAAATTCTGAACCTCATTTGTAGCGGATTGTACCCCAAAACTCCATGTAAATAAATTAGTAACGCCGTTGTTGCGTTCATTTATAAATTCTGGCCCACGAACATCTTGGTAATTATAAAAACGACCGCCATAGAAATTTCCAACCTTTACGCCGCCGTAAATTCCTAAGACTAGTTGTTCTATTCTTTGAGGTGTAGCAAATGCATTCGCATCGCTAATTCTAGTTTGATTGACTGGATTTAATGCCTCCGTATCGCTACAGGAAACAATTAGCATTGCTGCAATCAGTATTAAATATAAATTTTTCATACGTGTATTTTTAAAATTATAAACCTAAATTAAAACCAAATGAAAATGTTCTAGCCATAGGCGCAGAGTTTCTGTCTACACTTGGTGAACCATTTGCATTACCATTACTAGATATTTCGGGATCAAATCCTGAATAATTAGTGAATGTGAATGCGTTTTGAGCACTTACATAAAATCTAAAACTGGTCAATTTCATCCTATCTAAGAAACTTTTAGGCAGGTTATAACCAAGTGCAATGTTTCTTACTTTCATGAAATCCCCTTTTTCTAAATTGGCAGAAATTGGCATCGATGAACCATTAGATACGTTATCCCCAAAAACTATTCTTGGTATGTCCGTCACGTCGCCAGGATTTTGCCAACGATTTAGAACGTCTACACTATTGTTCCAAACTCTTTGATCGCGAAGTCCAGCTTGTGTTCCGTTGTATACATAATTCCCTCCTGAAAAATAGATTGATACATTCAAATCAAATCCTTTGTAGGCGAATGTGTTATTAAAACCACCAAAGAATGTTGGCAAAGCAGGTCCCATCACTTTAGCATCTAAAGCTTGATTCGCTGCGCGTGTTACACTGCCGTCACTCACTTTAGTCCATCGAGTTGCAACTGGAGCCGAATGATCGTATTGTACAGCTGTTCCATCTCCATGAAAGAAAATTCGTCTCCCGTTAGCCGGATTTACGCCACCTGTTTGAACAATATAAAAATTACCAATCGATTGTCCTACTCTAATTATATTCGTATTCTCTAATTGCGTTGCTACAATAATATCAGAATTATTTGCATCTAATGCGGTGACAAGATTTTTTTGACTGGTTATATTAAAACTTGCGTTCCATTTAAAATTCCCTTTATCCAATATTTTACCACTTAAGGTCGCTTCATAACCGGTATTTCTCATACTTCCCACATTGGCCAAAATTGAATTCCCAGGAATTCCAGCAGAAGCTGCCTGTGGCACGCTCAAAATTAGTCCATCAATATCATTTTTATAATACCCCAATTCTCCAGAAATACGATCATTAAATAAACTGAAATTTAATCCTAAATCTGTTTTATTACTGGTCTCCCATTTTAATTTCTCATTTCCAGCACGATTGTAAAATAGAGTAGTATTGGAACCATTTACACCTGCGTCATAAAAACTACTTGAAGCAAAATCATTTAATCCTTGGTTGTTACCCACAACTCCATAACTTGCTCTTAATTTCAATTGATTTACAATATCAGAACTTACGATATTTTTAAAGAAGCTTTCTTCTGTTAAATTCCAACCTAAGGATCCTCCCCAGAAATTACCCCATTTATTATCAGGAGCAAAAGCAGAATATCCATCGCGTCTCGCATTTAAAGAAACAAAATATTTTTTATTATAATCATAATTGACACGACCAAAATAGGACTCAAGATAATTTTCTGTCAGTAAGTTTCCTGAAACCA
Organism: Flavobacterium sp. CG_9.1; assembly: GCF_015751645.1. Classification (NCBI taxonomy): domain Bacteria; kingdom Pseudomonadati; phylum Bacteroidota; class Flavobacteriia; order Flavobacteriales; family Flavobacteriaceae; genus Flavobacterium; species Flavobacterium sp. CG_9.1. The sequence goes on along the minus strand of NZ_JADOVC010000027.1, from coordinate 10,194 downwards.
CAATAGTGTTAAATCCACCCTGATATTCATTAAAAAATGGATCTGAAACCCCTCTTCTTGATGCTCCCCATGCGTCTATTTTTGAATATTGTCGCTCAGACCCAACTAAAGCACTTAGATTGTGATTGTCAGACAAACTAACGTTGTAATCTAAAATATTCTGAATTGACTTTCTAGAATACCTGTTCATCGTGTTAGTGGCTACACCAATAAATTGCTGTCCATTACCATTCAAAGGCCCGAGGAAATCTTTATTCTCCACTAGCAGGTTATCGATTCCGTATAAAGATTTAAAGTTAAGTCCTTTGGCTAACTTAAGTCCCACGTAAAAATTAGAAATAAAATGATCATTTTGATTCGAAATTTTATTGTTATCTAAGATGTACTTAACGTTTGGCCACTGAAGAGGCGTCAAGTTATTTCCTTGACCGATTTGAGTAGGTGCTAAATTATAAGTACCATCATTATTAAATGGACCCACATTTGGCGCCTGAGCGAAAGCCAACCTTGCTGCACCAGAGGAATCGAAAGTAGACCCAGCAACGGAACCTGTACTGATTCCATTATTTCTTGAATTGGTATAATTAAATGTTCCCCCTAAAGTCAACCAGCTCGTTACTTTTTGATCTAAAGTAAAACGACCGGTTTGTCTTCTAAAGTCGTTGTTTACAAACATCCCTTCTTGCTCTAATTGTCCTGCAGAAAGAAAATATTTTGTATTCTCATTTCCACCAGAAATACTAACACTGTGGTTCGTCGCAACACCTGTTCTATAAATTAGATCATACCAATTTGTATCTACTAGTTTACCGTTAGCATCATTCATCGTGTAAAAACCTCTAGTAGTTCCATTGGCTGGAATACCTGCGTTTCTTAATCCTTCATTCTTAATATCGGTAAATTGCTGCGCATCTAATACGTCAATTAAGTTAAATGGTTTTGTAAAACTTACTGAGGAATCAAAATTCACCGTAAACTTACCCGCTTTCCCTTTTTTAGTCGTTATTAAAATTACACCAGCAGCAGCACGAGAACCGTAAATTGCAGCAGAAGACGCATCTTTCAATACCTCAATACTTTCAATATCCGCTTGATTGATGTTGGCTAAAGGATTATTCGCCGCTTGATTTTGATTTAAGTTATCTCCATTCCATGAAGGAACACCATCAATTACAATTAATGGATACGAACTCAAAGTAATCGAGTTAACACCTCTAATTCTAATTACTGCCTGATTTCCCAAAACACCATTAGGCTGCGATACATTAACTCCTGATGCCGCTCCAGAAAGTGCTTGATCAAAACTTTGAACTGGAATATCCTTGATTCTATCCCCCGCAATTTTAGCGATAGCACCATTGACATCTCTTCTTTTTTGAGTACCGTATCCAACGACAACTACTTCTTCTAATACGCTACCATCTTGTAACTTAATGTTAACTGTATTAGAAATCCCAACTTTAACGGCAACGTCTTGCATGCCCACAAAAGAAGCAACTAATACATCGCCCACTTTTGCTTTAATGGAGTACTTCCCATCAAAATCAGTTTGAACTCCGTTTCTACTCCCTTTAACAACTACATTGGCTCCTGGGACTGGTCCAGAGGCATCTGAAACAACTCCCGAAACAGTTCGCTCTTGCGCAAAAGAAAACTGCATAGATAACGCTAATACTAGCGAAAAAACCCATTTGAATTTTAATCTCATATTAAATTATTTGAATTAGTGATGTTGCAAAAATGATAATAAAATGTTAATATATTTTACTGTGATTCATTAATTTTTTTAATGAATATTATTAATTATTGTCGTATGATAATAGCATTAATTGTTAAAAATGAAGGTAATATTCATTTAAAGCTTTAAAATTTTGATTTTAGCATAAAGATTAATTTTGATTTTTTTTTGCACAAACTGGAATTGTGATGCGGACTTTGGACCCATACATTTTAAAGTACTTTCTTTGTATCAAAATACAACTATGCTACGCCCCTTCTTTTCTGCACCCAATTTAGAAACCGGAACCGATGAAGCCGGTCGAGGTTGTCTCGCTGGACCTGTTACCGCAGCAGCAGTTATTTTGCCTGCTAATTTTGTCAATGACCTGTTAAATGACAGTAAAAGACTATCCGAAAAAGTTAGAGAAAGATTGCGTCCCATTATTGAGCAGGAAAGTATTTCGTATGCGGTGACGCACCTCGAACCGCTAGAAATAGACCAAATCAATATCTTGAATGCGTCTATAAAAGCGATGCAACACTCCATTTTGAAACTGCATCCGCAACCTAATTATATTATTGTGGATGGAAACAGTTCGATAGCCCAAACTCCATTGCTTTTCACAGGCGAAGTCCTGGTCAAAAATACGGTCAAACGATTTTCTGAAAATGATTGCAATACATTTAACGACATTCCCTTTAGCTGCATTGTTAAGGGAGACTCGAAATTTACGACTATTGCTGCAGCTTCTGTTTTAGCAAAAACCTACCGCGATGAATATATGAATCGGATTCATGATGAATTCCCCATGTACAATTGGAAACAGAATAAAGGCTATCCCACCAAAGAACATCGGGAAGCGATTCGAAAATACGGCGTCACAAAATACCACCGATTGACGTTTCGATTGATCCCATAACTTGCAAAAGGGGAGCTAAACCGTTAAAGACTTTAAGGTCAAAGAATTGGATTAGCTACCTACCGGTTTGCAGGATCTGAAAATCAACTTTTACCGCAAATTCGCAAATTTCATAAATTATCAATCTGTGATTTAAGAGCCACGTTCGAACAGAAGAAATACTATTCGGTACGAACAAAAAAAGCAGCTATCACAAAATGATTTAAAGTGCTGGTGTTTCCAATTACTTTGAGACTACTAAAATGAAAAATTAGTGGTAGGGAATTGATTTTTGATTTTTGATTAACGATTTTTGATTGCAGATTTAGGTCTAGATATGGAAACGGGAAATGATTTTAGATTTAAAGGATTTTTACGGATTTATCCCGTAAATCTAATGCACTTTTCTTTACTCTGTCTGAATCTGTGCACGCTGTGGCAAAAAATAATATAGATGCTAGTTATAGATAGTCCTCTATTTTAGTTAAGCAACTCAGGATTAATACTTTTAAGCGCTATCGCAAGTGATTTTTGCTATTGAAATTCACAAACAAATAACGCCGTGAAATGCGTCAGTATTTTTGCTTTGACTTCTTCTTCGTTAACTTTTTCAACACCAAGTTCCACGTTTAATGCGGTAACGGCTTTTCCACGAATGCCACAAGGAATGATATTGTCAAAATACCCCAAATCGGCATTTACGTTTAAGGCGAATCCATGCATGGTCACCCAACGGGAAGCACGAACACCGAGCGCACAAATTTTTCTGGCAAAAGGTGTTCCAGCGCCCAGCCAAACTCCTGTTTCACCAACACTCCTCCCCGATTGTATTCCGTATTCAGCCAACGTCAGAATAATGGCTTCCTCCAGAAAACGCAGGTATTTATGGATATCCGTAAAAAAATTTTCCAAGTCTAAAATAGGATACCCTACAATTTGCCCGGGTCCGTGATAGGTTATATCACCGCCACGATTGATTTTGTAGAATGTCGCTCCTTTGGCCTCCAGTTGTTTTTCAGACAACAGTAAATTAGATAAATCACCGCTTTTTCCTAAGGTGTAGACATGTGGATGCTCGACGAACAAAAAATAATTGGGCGTTGCTAAGTCGAGTTCTTCTCTGCGATTTCGAATTTTTAAATCGACGATTCCCTTAAACAGTTCTTCCTGGTATTCCCAAGTCGCTTTGTAATCTTTATTTCCTAAATCTTGAAGTTGGATTATTTTGTTCATTTTTATGAATTGCAAAGTTTCAGCGTGGCAAAGATACGAAGTTTGAAACATGAATGTAGAATATTGGAAATTAGACTACGCAAAAAAAGGGATGATATAATCTATTTACATAGCATTACATCACCCCATTTAATTACTGAATCCGGTTCACAAAGCAGGGTACTGCACCTTTCGTTTCCCTTTGTGTTAAATGCCTCCTCTAATTATACGTTTTTTATTTACTTTTAACCATCTCTGGTTTCAGTATTACTTTTGTCCATCCTTCATCACGAGCATCAAAATGTTTGTATGCATTAGGAGCCTCGTCCAGTGAAAGTTCATGTGAAATAATTAATGATGGTGTAGCTTTACCAGCAGAAATTAATGTGCAAAGCTGACGATCATAGGATTTTACATTTGCCTGTCCAGTTGCTATTCGCTGTCCTTTCATCCAGAATTGGCCAAAATCAAAATCCATGTGCCCTTCTTTTTGTAAATCTTCTTTTGATTTCGGGTCCTTGGGAACAAAAACCCCCACTACCCCTATTGAACCTGTAGCTTTTACTGCTTGTACGAGTTCATTCATCGTTATATTAGAATGTTCGGTACCATGTTTATCACAACATTGGTAGCCTACACATTCGCAACCTGTATCGGCGCCTATTCCTTTGGTAAGTTCCAAAACCTGCTCTACTGCTGACCCTTTTGAAAAATCAATAGGAATCGCCCCTAGTTTTTCAGCAAGCTTCAATCGATCAGGATGATTGTCAACAACCATAATCTTACTGGCTCCTTTAATACTCGCTGAATGTGCTGCCATAAGTCCAACCGGACCTGCGCCATAAATCACCACAGAGTCTCCTGGCTTTACACCAGCCAATTCCGTGGCATGATATCCAGTAGGAAAAATATCCGATAACATCACATAATCGTTTTCCTTCTCGATGGCGTCTTCGGGTAATTTTAGGCAATTAAAGTCGCCATGAGGTACACGCAGGTACTCAGCCTGACCCCCGCTGTAAGGTCCCATTCCCGCAAAACCATAAGCAGCACCGGCAGTTCCCGGATTCATTGTGAGACAAAAACCAGTTAAGCCGCGTTCACAATTTTGACAATGACCGCATCCAATGTTAAACGGAAGACAAACCATATCTCCTACTTTTATCTGAGTTACAGCTTTGCCAACTTCAACCACCTTACCCATGTTTTCGTGACCCAAAATTCTTCCAGATTCCATATCTGTTCTCCCTTCGTACATGTGAAGATCTGATCCACAAATATTAGTTGTGGTTACTTTAACCAATACATCCGTCGGTTGCTCAATTTTGGCATCCGGCATTTGTACCACCCTCACGTCTCGAGGACCGAAATAAACAAGTGCTTTCATACTATCTTTATTTAAATTGTTTACTTATTTCTTAAAATCACCTCCGTTTAAACTTGGAATAAGGGATGCAATTTTAAATGAATTTTAAAGAACTTAAAGTTAGCGATAATTTTACATATATTTAATTTTCAGACATTTAAAAAAATTGTTAATTTTTGGCAGCTCAATTCAGCTCTGAAAAACAACACTCAGTTCTGTTAGTTATTCTAAGAAAACCTCTAGATTGGTACTCTCAGGATTTACCAAACAATCGGTTATAAGAAATTGCAATTCCAATGCTTTTTTATCTTCACTTATTTTTGCATTTTGATTTGAAACCGATTTTATTTTTCGAGGAAAATGATATTTTAAAACATAAGTTTGGTTAATTTTAAGACTGGCTACTTGAGTTTTCAATTCTGAAATTTTATCTTGTTGTTTTTTTAGTTCGACAGCGTCCGTGATTTTGACTATTCTTTTAAAAATTTTTCCATCAAAAGTAAAATTCACACTGTAATAATGCTCTTCGGCAACCAAAGCATAATTATTTTCTATGTCGTCCGCATACTCTTCGGTTTTGTACAAGTCGGCAACTTCCTCTATTTTAGTAAACTTTTGACGGATTGTGGTGCGAAATTCTTTCTCGAAAGAGCTTTTCTTGCTGTGTACTTCCACCGTATTAAATTTTTCGAAAATAGCTTTCTCAAAGGCAGGTAGTCTAGAAAATGTTTCTGCATGCTGTACTATTAAATCCTTAAAAATATAGATGGTATCCTTGAATACTTCTTCTTTGGAGTAGTTTTCACCCATCAATTGCATGTAACTTTGCTCGTCTCGCAACTTATTTATTTCAATTTTTCCGGTTCCATTTTCGTTTAAATGAAGGGTTTCTGTGACTTGGCAGCTTGTTAAAAACACTACTAAAAGCAGTAAGACGTAAATTTTATTTTTCAATTTTTATGATTTTGAATCGTTATTTTTTCCAAATGTAAATTAATAACTACAATTCCTAGCCCAGATTAGAGTGAAAATCCTTTTTATTTTTTCTTTAAAAATAAAAAGATTGCAACGGAAAGCTGGAAATAGCTCCAAAAAACCTTTAGCACTTTGCTACTTTGGTACTTATACAGTATCTTTGCGCTCTTAAAATCAGCACAAAATGGCATTATCCGAACAAGAAATATTACGCAGAGAAGCACTGACCGATTTACGCAATTTAGGCATTGAACCTTATCCTGCAGCCGAATTTATTACCACCGCCTATTCTAGCGAAATCCTTGCTGATTTCGAGAAGTACGACGGTAAAGAAGTGGTTTTGGCCGGTCGTTTGATGGGAAAACGCATCATGGGGAAAGCTTCCTTTGCGGAATTGAAAGATGCGGAAGGGCGTATTCAAATCTATGTATCGCGAGATGATATTTCGACGGATGAAGAGAAAACGATGTACAATGTGGTTTTCAAAAAGTTATTGGATATTGGTGATTTTATTGGGGTTCGCGGGACTGTTTTTAAAACGCAAGTAGGCGAAATCTCCGTTCATGTTTATGGATTAACGGTTTTGGCGAAAGCCTTGAAACCACTTCCAGTAGTAAAAACGGATGCGGACGGCAAAACGCACGATGCTTTTGCAGATCCAGAACAAAGATACCGCCGTCGTTATGTGGATTTAACGGTGAACGACCATGTGAAAGAAACGTTTATCAAGAGAACCAAATTGTTTAATGCAATGCGTACGTTCTTTAATGATAAAGGCTATCTCGAAGTGGAAACCCCAGTGTTACAACCGATTCCCGGTGGTGCTGCAGCGCGTCCCTTTATCACACACCACAATTCCCTTGACATGCCATTATACATGCGTATTGCCAATGAATTGTATTTAAAAAGATTGATTGTTGGTGGTTTTGAAGGGGTTTATGAGTTCTCGAAAAATTTCCGTAATGAGGGAATGGATCGTACGCACAACCCGGAATTCACCGCCATGGAAATATATGTAGCCTACAAAGACTACAACTGGATGATGAAATTTGCCGAAGACCTTTTAGAATATTGTGCCATTGCCGTAAATGGAACTAGTGACGTTACCTTTGGAGAACACAAAATCAGCTTTAAAGCACCTTATGCTCGGGTTACAATGACGGATTCTATCAAACATTTTACTGGTTTTGATATCTCTGGAAAAAGTGAAACGGAACTTTTTGATGCTGCAAGAGGCATGGGAATTGACGTGGATGCTACAATGGGTAAAGGAAAATTGATTGATGAGATTTTTGGTGCCAAATGTGAAGGAAACTATATTCAACCTACTTATATCACGGATTATCCAAAAGAGATGTCACCCTTGTGTAAGCAACACCGTGACAATCCAGCATTGACGGAACGTTTTGAATTGATGGTTTGTGGTAAAGAAGTGGCCAATGCGTATTCAGAATTGAATGATCCAATTGACCAAAGAGCTCGTTTTGAAGACCAAATGCGTTTGGCTGAAAAAGGAGATGATGAGGCTACCGGAATTATCGATGAAGATTTCTTGAGAGCGCTTGAATACGGAATGCCTCCAACCTCTGGAATGGGAATAGGAATGGATCGTTTGATTATGTACTTGACCAATAATGCTTCGATTCAAGAAGTGTTGTTGTTTCCACAAATGCGACAAGAGAAAAAACAAGTTCAAATCGAGTTGGAAGACGATGAGAAATTGATTGTTGCGCTATTGAAAACCAATGACAACCAAATGGAGTTTGGTGCACTAAAAATGACCTCTGGATTAAGCGGTAAAAAATGGGATAAAGCCATGAAAAACTTATCTTCTCTGGGATTGACAGAAGTTGTCGTAAATGGTGATACTAAAGCGTGTAGATTGAAAGAGTAATTTATACTAATTTAAAGATATAAAAAACGGAGCTTCAATTGAAGCTCCGTTTTTTATATCTAACAATTCATTATATTTGATATAAAATTAATGCGATGGAAAATTTACTTAAACGAATTACAATCAACCCTGAAGTTTGCCATGGCAAGCCAACCGTTAGAAATATGAGATGGCCGATCGAAGTAATATTAGATATGTTAGGTTCTGGCATGGAAACTAGTGAAATCCTAGAAGATCATCCTGAATTAGAGAAAGAAGATATTTTAGCTACGTTGTATTATGCCAAATTATCAATCTCAGGTGATATTCTAAAGGAAGTAAGTTAATGAAATTTCTTTGTGATGTTCATATTCCAATAAAACTTTCAAAACATATCAGTAATAAAGGATTTGAATGCATTCACATTAATACTATCCTTGAAAAATGGTTAACAACTGATGATGCTATTGCAAAATTTTCAGACTTAAACGATTTCCTCCTCATCACAAAAGATTTTGATTTTAAAAATTCATTTCTTATTAATAAATCTCCAAAAAAACTATTAAAGATAAACTTAGGCAATATTTCAAACACGCAACTAATTGAAATTTTTGACCAATATATCTCTGAAATTGAAACAGTCAATAAAAACCATAATCTATTTATGATTGAAATTGATAGCCATTTCATTAGAGTGACGAGTTATCCGTAACCTACAGTTAATCCTAAGATTTATTTAACGAATGATACTATTAAATCTTTATGGTTTACAGTAGTTCCATACGTAATTCCACCGACATCTGGATTAGGAATGGGAATAGACCTTTTGGTGATGTTCCTTACGAATAATGCTTCGATTCAAGAAGTGTTGTTGTTTCCACAAATGCGACAAGAGAAAAAACAAGTTCAAATCGAGTTGGAAGACGATGAGAAACTGATTGTTGCGCTACTGAAAACCAATGACAACCAAATGGAGTTTGGCGCACTAAAAATGACCTCTGGATTAAGCGGTAAAAAATGGGATAAAGCCATGAAAAACTTATCTTCTCTGCGATTGACTGAAGTTGTCGTAAATGGTGTTACTAAAGCGTGTAGATTGAAAGAGTAATTTATTTTATAATAGAATATTAAAAGGAACTTCGTAATGGAGTTCCTTTTTTTTTTAATTCAAATAATTATTTATGTACTTGAAAAAACGAGATGCAAAATCTAATTATCTACTCCTTCTACCTAGCTATTTACGCACGTCTGTTCGAGTGGTTTTTAAAGCTAAAATCGAGCTTACTTTTTAAACTAAATGAACTGCTTTAAAAATTGTATCGAGAACTGATTACGAAAAGAACTTCTCGATACATTTTTGGCTTGACAGGTCTGAGGTTAGTCCGCGAAATTCTAAACAAGCCAAAAACACTCGAAGAGACGTTAAGGACAGGAATAGTATCTAATGAGGAGAACTTTATCAAGTTAAAAGCTTCTCGATAATTTTTTGGCTTTGCGGGTTTTAGGCTAGTATGAAAAACCCATTACAAGCCAAAAACACTTCCCGAAACAAGTTCGGGATAAACGGAAGAGACGTCAAGGAAAGGAAAAGCATACAATACTAAATACTATTTGTTAAACTAAAACGCCTGTTACGCGCGTCTGTTCGAGTGGTTTTTAAAGCTAAAGTCGAGCTCGCTTTTTAAACTAACTGAACTGCTTTAAAAATTGTATCGAGAACTTTATAACGTTAAGCGCTTCTCGATACATTTTTGGCTTGACGATTTTGCGGATAAAATGGAAAATCCATTACAATCCAAAAACACTTCCCGAAACAAGTTCGGGATAAACGGAAGAGACGTGTTTGGTGATGATGTCGAAAGTATCTTCGAGAACTGATTACGAAAAGCGCTTCTCGATACTTTTTTGGCTTGACAGGTTTGAGGTTACTATGAAAAACCTATTACAAGCCAAAACACTTCCCGAAACAAGTTTGGGATAAACGAAAGAGACATAGAGGAAAGGAAAAGTATACAATACTAAATACTATTTGTTAAACTAAAACGCCTGTTACGAACGTCTGTTCGAGTGGTTTTTAAAGCTAAAGTAGAGCTCGCTTTTTAAACTAAATGAACTGCTTTAAAAATTGTATCGAGAACTGATTACGAAAA
>NZ_JADOVC010000026.1:0-55741 GCF_015751645.1 Flavobacterium sp. CG_9.1 | reverse complement strand
AATTAAACATCAATTTACAAGTAATGAAATTAGACTTTCATTAACTAATTATTGCCTTTTTTTTAAAAAACAACAAACAAAACACATATGAAAAAAATATTAGTGGAAACAATTCTGTAAATGCGCTCTATTATCTGGGAGATGACATAACGAAAGACTATCCAAATGTGGAAGGAGCGGCAAATCAAAAAAATGATGCTCATTTCCTTGAAATGGCGGCAGCGCTTTCAATAATAGATTTTGCAAAAAAGGATGCTACAGAATTAGTTACTATAGATGGTAAAGCTGAAAACCCTTTTTATAAAGAATTTGGTATTAAATCAAATTCCAATTCTTTAATATTTGAGAATCTTGGAGATTCCACACAATTACAATTAAAAAAACCATTAACGCAATACACTAAATTTTTAGTGTATTTAAGAGACAAGGTTCTAGAAAGTACAGATCAAAACTGGGCTAAAAATGTAAATATTTCCAATCTTTTAACACAACCTTTTTATAGTAATTATTTAAAAAGATTCAATCAGTATTACGTGGAATGGTTAAATGAAATGGCGCACAATCAGCGAAGTTTTTCCCCATTAAACCTTAATGTTAATGATAACAATTTATTTGAAATGGTTAAAAATGTAAAGCCGAATATTAGCTGGTTAGAATCAGGTAAAAATTACAATCGTTATGATTTTTTACTCTCTAAACATGACAAAGAAATATTAAAAACAGGTTCACAAGAACAGCAGTTTATGGATCTATTTTATAACACAACTGAATCTTTAGTAAAAGAAAAATATAAATTCTAAGAAAATGGCAAAAGTATTTCGTTTCCATGATGGTAGTAATAATATAGAGGACTGGCAAACTTCAACGGCTTATGGTAAAAATGCCATTGAAGCAATAAAAGATCCCAACGGGTCATCTGCTAATACAGAAATAACCTCGATACCAAGTCCATTTGCGAGAATGGATCTGGTAAAAACAGCATTTGAAAACTTGGTTAATTTAAATCAGGTGGATGGTAAAACTATTTTTCATAAAATGGTTTCCGATTGTTTAGATGTAGGAGAAATATTTTTTAATAGTGATAAATTAAAGGAAAAAATTAATATTGTAATTTGGGATAAAGCCAATGATTTAAACAAGTTATTACATTCTTCTAATCCCAAACACAAACTATTAGGAGAAACATTAAAATTGTATTTAGAGCAAGATGCCAAAGCCTATAATTTTGACAAAATTCAAAGACTATATCTTCTTAATTACAAGAAAGGAAACAATGAATTAAACATAATTGGAGGGACTTCTCCAGCAACTTTATTTTTCACCTCTGCTAATAAACTAGATATTGATATTCAATTTGGTACTGACATTGTTTTTGATGATCATTATCAGCCATTATATAAAAGGGATTTTAATTTTCAAAAATTTATTTTTGGGATACGTAAATTTATGCCTAGTTTCAATCCCCTTTTTAAAGGGGTAGATGATTATTTAGAAATGAATTATAAAATGCTTTCTCATGAGCAAAGGACCATTTTAAATAATTATACTGAAGATAACTTTAATACCGAATTTGAAAAACTAACAATAGCGGGTGATGGTATTGTCGAAATTTTAGGTTTTCCACTTCGTAAAAAAACAGAAAGTCCCATTGATATCCAAAATAATAGTGGATTTGTTATAGATTCTGAAAAATACAAAGAGGGTAGTAAACCATTGGTATTACCAATTGATAATCATCCAGATGAAACATTTTATACAACGGCAATTTGGGATAGAAATAATAGGGCAAATATATCAGATGACAGTCCTATAAAAGAAAGAACGTTACCTTATGATGATTCAGTTTACCCATACCTAACCATTAGTGATTTCTTAGAACCATATATAATTCGCACTATTTACCCCATTGATAATGATAAATTCTTCAATGGTAATTTTTCAATAGACTCAGGAGAAATTTCTAAAGGTTTTTTATTACCTGTAAAAAAGGAATATTTTGATTATTTCAATGTGGAAGACTTACAAGGAGTTACTTCAGACGGAAAAAAAACAATTGAAATCAAACAATCTTCAACTGGTGGCGTAAATGTGACACTTCGTATCCCGATCAAAAACAGAAAATACGTAACCTACGAAAGAACGTATTATCCTCCAATGAAGGAGTATCAAATTCCAGAACCTGATTTGACTAGAAATAAGGGGGCTATAATTGAAAATCAATTTGGATTAACGCTGTTTCCATTTTTGAAATTAGAGGAGGATACACAAAATTTTTATAGGATTGCTTTTATGGATAGAGATATCCTAGAGCACAATAAAAATAATAAATACAGTCTTGATTTTTTTAAAAATAAAGATAATAAGAAGGTAATAGAAAAAGCAGTAAAACAAAGAAGTGAAAAAGCTATTGATAATATATCTTCTGAATATTATGTTTTAGAAGAAGGCTTTGATTATATTGTTGTGAAAAATAATTGGGCAAATGGAGTGGTTATTCCGCTATTTAAAACGATTACTCATGGTGCTGCTGCGTTTACCTTTGCTGTTGACTTTGGCACCACTAATACGCATATCGAGTATCGTAAAGATAATGGAGAGCCAAAACCATTTGAAATCGTACAAAATGACATGCAAACAGCTACTTTGTATGATCTTAACAACCCAGAAACAATTAAGTCAATCAATGCCGTAAGTGCAACGCGTTTATTTGATATAGTAGTTCAAGAATTAATCCCTGAAGAATTAAATAAGAACTCTGAATTTCATTTTCCACAGAGAACAATTATAAACTCAAAAAAGAATTTAGATTTAAATAGAGATACCTATGCCTTATCTGATTTTAATATTCCTTTCGATTATGAGAAATATCCAATTCATAAAAACTCTTTTATCCGAACAAATTTAAAATGGTCCAATTACACCAATAACCCAAATGAATCAAAAGTAATCGATGCCTATTTTGAAAATCTTTTATTTTTAATCAGAAACAAAGTGTTGTTAAATGGAGGTGATTTAAATAAAACTAAATTAATTTGGCTTTACCCTTCTAGTATGTCGACTTATAGAATTAACCAACTGGAGAGTAAATGGAATGAGTTATTTAAAAAATATATAAATAAATCCATAGCTCCAGAGAAAATTTCGGAGTCCATAGCTCCATTCTATTATTACAATACACAGTTAGGAGTTAATGCTTTAGCAAATCCTGTGGTGTCAATTGATATCGGAGGTGGTACAACAGATGTTGTAGTCTACACGAATAATAATTCAGAATTATTAACTTCTTTCCGTTTTGCAGCTAATAACGTTTTCGGTGATGCATTTGGTCGTTCTTCCAAAATAAATGGATTTATCCTAAAATACTTGGATCGTATTAAATTTCTACTAGAGGTAAATAAGCAATATGATCTGCTAAAAGTATTAGAAGAGGTAATAACTGAAGGAAAATCCGAGGATATAGTTGCTTTTTTCTTTTCGATCGAAAAAAACAAGAAAATTAAAGACAATAATATTCCAATATCATTCAGTAAAAAATTAAAGCAAAATGATGATTTTAAGATTGTCTTCCTTCTTTTTTACACTTCTATTATCTATCATATTGCAAAATTGATGAAGGCACAATCACTGAATGTACCTCGTTACATTACTTTTAGTGGTACAGGATCTAAAATTATTAATCTCGCCGATGGAAGTGACAAACTAAAAGGCCTATCAGAATTAACACAAATTATTTTTCAGAATATCTTTAACGCTGATTCAATTCCTAAGATAGATTTAAAGCAAGATGAAAACCCTAAAGAGATTAGCTGTAAAGGAGCTTTAATGATTAGCAACTCTCAAAACGTAGATATTGATGTTCTGAAAACTGTCCTATTGGGAACTAAAGAAGATATTTTAATTCCGAATACAACTAAATCATATAATGATATTAATTCAACGATAGAAAATGAAGTTGTTACTGAATACAATGGTTTTATTGATTGGTTCTTTTCATTGAATAAGCAAATTAGTTTTAATAATAATTTCGGAATCAATCAAGCGCATTTAAATGCCTATAAAGATTATCTAAAAGAAAATGCTTTAGATAATTTAAAAATAGGATTACAAGAGAAAAAAAATGACTTAAAAGGAGATCTAAACGAAAATATAGATGAAACATTATTTTTCTACCCATTAATTGGAGGAATAAATCATCTAGCGTTTAACATCCATACTGAACTTAACATCCACGGAGCATGAAAAATATCTTTTTGATTATATTATTAATAATATCCAACACAGGGCTTAAAGCACAAAGCAACATAGGTCCTGACTTAAACGAAACAGTAGATTACGTCACTTATGTGTGTATTAATTCGACACTTTCTAAAAATGAAAAAGTTACTAACGAAAATAAGCAAATAACTATAAATGATATTCCACAATCATATACAAGTACCATTGATTTATTTAATGAATTCCAGAAATTAAAAAAACGATCTAACATTATAGATTATTCTCATTTTTTTTCTGAGGAAATTTTCTCTGACCAAAAAAGGTTCGGTAAAATTTATGCCTTTGCTGATAAGAGAAAAGGAGAAGAAATACTACGATTAAAAACTGAAATATTAAATTATATTGAGGACAAAGAAAATGTTAGTGATCAAGAAGTCATAACTTCAGATACAGTAGATAGTGATTCAATGACCTCGGAAAACATTGTAAAAGGTACTGAAACAGCAAGTGATGACACCAATGATTTTGGGTCCCAAAACAGAAGAAATAAAAATTCATCTTTTTTCGATTTAAAATTTTGGGTTATTCTGATAGGCGTATTTATATTATTAATAATGATAGCTCTGTTTTTTCTTACTAAGAAAATCTTTCAAATTGAAGACTCTTTAAACCATTTAAAAAAAGTAAGTAAGGAATCAAAATCGAATACAAATCAAATTGATTTCAACATAAATTATAATAAACTAGATGACGAGATAAGAAAACTTAAAAGTCAAATAAGAGATTTGAGTCCAGTTCAAGATTACAATAATAATTCTGTAAAGAGTGATATTCCTGAAATAAAAAATCATATTGAATTAGAAGTTACTCCAAAAAAACCACAAGAGGTTTTTTACATGGCCACGCCTAATGATATGTTTTTTGATATGCGCAGTCAATCTAGCATTCCTAGACCAACTCAAACTTTATATAAATTCACTGCTGATAATATGGATAAATCAAAAGCTACTTTTGTTTTTGATTCAGATGAAATAGGAATAAGTGAAGCTGTAAATGCTCCTCATAGATATCTAGATTCTGTATGTGAATCTCAAAACGCACACAATCAAAACGCGAAAAAAATTACAACCACAAAACCCGGAATCGCAGAAAAAAGAAATGATAGATGGGTAGTGATAACTAAAGCTAAAATTAAATACGAATAGATATGCATGATATACTAATAGGAGGTCTAATTGCAATTATTGTAATGGCACAAATCTTAGTGGCAATTACCACTTCAAAAAAAATATCGCTTTTTAAAACTATAGTACCGGAGGCTAATAGTTTTGAAACAGTAAAAGTTTTTATTCCTGAAGATCAAATAAAAACGGTGACCGTGGAATACATTTTAAATAATCTTTCTATTTACAGTAATTCAACTTCAGCAGATAACCTACCAAAAGAAGGTACTTCTGAGAAGATCTTAATCGATATTCCCGAATATGTGAATGGAGAAATTGAGATGACTGATTTTTCCGATGATGATGATGATGATGATGAAACCAATCATGACAGTACTGATTTAGTTTGGGTAATGAACGGGACTTTGGAGGAAAAAATCCCTAGAAGTAGTTTGTACCATTATCAAGATATGGGATGGTCTTTACTTTATGAGTAAAATTACGAGTCTTAAAGTTTAAAAATAATAAAACACTATGGAATCAAAATATATTGAAATTACGCTTATAAAATCTAAGGGAGAATCTAATGTAGTATTCGATAAAGTACTAAGTTCAGTAAACACCTATTTACTACGAAATAAAGGAGCGGTTAGCGATTTTAATTTAATTAAAGATGTAGTTGAACGAAATACAGATGCAATTGATGAGGAGATAAATACATTATTACCTATACCCTTATATTTAGGATTAATGGGAACTATGTTAGGAATCGTTATTGGCCTTTTCGCCATGCCTAGCATTAGCGATGCCAATTTTGAAAAGGCAATTGATATCTTGATTGGCGGGGTAAAAATAGCCATGATTGCAAGTTTTACGGGACTATTATTAACCGTTTTGCTTTCGGGTTGGAGGTATAAGGGCGCAAAAACTAAGGCTGAAGGGCTTAAAAACGATTTCTTTACTTGGATACAAACACATCTTTTGCCAGTTTTATCACAAAATATTTCCTCAAGTATCTACTCGCTGCAAGCTAATCTGCTTAAATTCAATGATACTTTTGAAACTAACATTCATAATTTTAATGGTCTAATGAACCGCATATTAGATTCTTTTGAAGGTCAAACAACCTTGATGAATGATCTTAAAGAGGTTGACGTTGCTCAGTTAGCAAAATTAAATGTAAATGTGCTACAGGAACTTAGAACGAGCACGAAAGAATTTGAAAAATTCAACACCTACCTCCACCAGGTTAACTCTTTTGTTGATAATGCTCAAAAGTTAAATTACAGTATTAACGATCAATTAGAACGTACACACTCTATGGAAAAAATAGCAGATTCTATAGGTACAAATATTGATATGAATAAAAAAATCATCGATATTCTGCAATCTGAATTAAGAGAAGTAAGCAGTAGAAAGCAAATGGTTTCAGATGCAGTAATTGATGTTGATAATGTTTTAAGTAAGAGTTTAGAACAGTTAAAAATACATATTGATACACAAATAAAAGCAATAACAGATATAACCATTAAAGAAGAAGACCTATTAGAAAAACTGTTGAAAGAAGACAGAGGTAATTTAAATGAATTAAAAAAATTAGGGGAATTAAAAACAAGCATGTCTAATATGGAACAGGAAGCCAAGTCCCAAAACAACAAATTAGAGGCACTTAATACTTCTATAGATAAACTGTCTGACGCAATTTTAAATCAAAAGCAACAAACAGGCATAGAAATCCCAAAACCAATTAAATATGCAGGATATGTTTTTGTCTATTCAGGAGCTATCATTGGCGTTGTCTTTAGCGGGTGGAAAATATTTGAATTTATTTTTAAGTAATTATGTCAAAAAAAACAAATTTTTTCTGGGCCAGTTATGCTGATTTGATGACCAGTCTCTTTTTTATAATGTTAGTATTATTTGTACTTACTGTTGTTATGATGAAAAGACAGTCCAAAGCAACTGAAGAACAATTAAAAAAAATAGTAGAAATTCAAAACTCTGTAAAGGAATTGGACACAAAATATTTTTCTTATCAGGAAGAATACAAGAGATTCACTTTAAAAGAGCAAATTCAGTTTGATCCAGCTAATAGTAAAATTAAAGATGAGTATAAGGATTACCTATTAGATGTAGGGAAAAACATTGAAAGTTTAATTGTTAGGTTACAAAGTGAATATAAAAACAACGATATCAAATACATGATAATAATTGAAGGTATGGCTTCAAAGGATAATTATCAGTATAATGATAATTTAAGTTATCAACGCGCACTATCTCTTTTAAAGCTATGGGATAGTAATAATATCCATTTTGACCCCAATTTTTGCGAACTTCAAGTCGCTGGTAGTGGTATAAGAGGTGTAGGTCGTTATAGTGGGAAGGATGAAACAAAAAATCAACAATTTTTAATACAAATTATTCCAAAAATAGGTAAAATTGAAAATCAAGACAATTAATATAGCATACGGCATAGCAGCAATTGCTTTTTCAATGTTATTGACAGACTGTACGAGATGCTCTAGATCTGGCAGAAACAATACAAGAGATGCAAAGACTAGATACAACTCCGTCTCCGGTTCAACTAGACATGGCAAG
The DNA here is from genome assembly GCF_015751645.1 of Flavobacterium sp. CG_9.1. Lineage (NCBI taxonomy): Bacteria > Pseudomonadati > Bacteroidota > Flavobacteriia > Flavobacteriales > Flavobacteriaceae > Flavobacterium > Flavobacterium sp. CG_9.1. The sequence continues at coordinate 47,765 of NZ_JADOVC010000026.1, read as the reverse complement.
ACGATGGTTAAAATGTCAGAAGAAAACGGGATTTATAAAATACCAGTTGAGATAAATGGTAGTAACATGAATTTTATTTTTGATACAGGAGCAAGCATTATTTCGATCTCTGCCACAGAAGCGATGTTTTTATACAAACAGGGGACTTTAAAGGAAGAGGATTTCATTGGAAATGTTAATTTCCAAGATGCTACAGGTGCTATATCTGAAGGAACAATAATTAGACTAAAAAGTGTAAAGATTGGAAATAAAACCCTTGAGAATGTGAGGGCTTCTGTAGTCCATAATAATGAAGCTCCTTTGTTATTTGGTCAATCAGCATTGGCTGAATTTGGAAAAATATCAATTGATTATAAAAAAAATGAAATCACTTTTGAATAATTACAGTAGAAAAATTGTACTTCTTATACTTTGTATAACATTATTTTCTACTGTTTTATCAGCGCAGACCAAACTGCTATCTTGGAATATAGAAAACATTGGCAAATCGAAATCAAATCAAGAAATAGCATTCATTGCTAATACAGTAAGAGATTTTGATATTATTGCAATCCAAGAAGTCGTTGCCGGTTATGGAGGCGCACAAGCTGTGGCAAGACTGGCTGACGAACTAAATAGAAAAGGAGCCAAATGGGATTATGTAATCAGTGACCCAACGAGCAGCAGTGCTTATAAAACCGAACGCTATGCCTATATCTGGAAAACAAATAAAATCAAAAAGATAGGACAAGCTTGGCTGGAAAAAAAATACAACTTAGAGATTGACAGAGAACCTTATTATTGTACGTTTCAATACGAAAACAAGCAATTTACAGTAGTTAACTTTCATGCAATAACAAAAAGCAAACAACCCGAAACGGAAATCAAATACTTTAAATTTTTGCCTGCCGTATATCCAACATTAAATCTAATTTTTGCTGGCGATTTCAATTGTCCACAATCGCATACGGTGTTCAATCCATTGAAAAAAATGGGATATAGATCAGTATTGATCAATCAAAAAACTTCTTTGAAAAGAGATTGCATAATGAATGAATGCCTAGCTTCAGAATATGACAATATGTTTTACAATTCCGCAAGAGTTACAGTTAAAAATTATGGAGTAGTTCCGTTTTATCAAAAATTCAATTCTTTAAAAGAAGCACGAACTATTTCGGATCATATCCCAATCTGGGCAGAAATTGTGTTGAATTAAAAGGAGGAGCAAACTAATAGAATACGTTAAACAGACTTCAAAAACCAAATAGCATCTTATTTAAAAAAGACAAATAAGAACAATAAATTAAAAAATGTAACAATGGATTTAACAAAAGTAAAAAATATAGTTAAGAGTCTTGAAAACGATTTCTACAATAAAATAATTCTATTGGATGATTTAAAACAATGTGAGTATCTATTACTCAATTTTGAATATAAAACTATAGACAGAGTTATTCACTATATTGAATTCCCTATTGGCGATAATTTAAAGAAATCATTTATTTCATTACAAAACAACACCCCTCCAGTTAGAAACAAGGCTTTTTTAAATGACAGCTTGATTAGGGATAAATGTGATACTATAAAAAGTGAAAAAGTACATTGTAGTCCAAAAGATGTCCGTTTGGAATTTCCAATTGAAACCGACAACGATAGATTTTTGGAGAAACAGCAACTATTTTACTTGCAAGATTCTGTAAAGACATGTAGTTGCAAGGAATGTTCTGGAGATGGTTTAGTAAGCTGTTATGACACAGTTTGTAATGGGAATCATTCCTGGGAATGCGACGAATGTATTGGAGAAGGAAAAGTTTCTTGTCCTAAATGTAGTGGAGAAGGCTGGAATCGATGCGGAGGCCTATTCACTGGATGTGGAGGATCGGGAAAAGTAAAAAAAACAGTTCGTCTGGCTAGTGGAAAAACATCAGAAAAATTTGTCAACTGTTCTTCCTGCTCAGGAAAAGGTAAGGTAAAATGTATGACTTGTAATGTTACAGGCAAAGTTACTTGCTCTAAATGTTCGGGAAAAAGAACCATCACCTGCAATTATTGTTATGAAGACAGAAAAAGATACGGGTTAACAGACTGCCGTAATTGTGATGGTATGGGAGAGTTTGGAGAATTAGACTTTGTTGTATCCAAAATAGAGAACAAAAAACACCAGAAAATTATAATTAATGGTCCTGCATTACAATTGGATCTAAGTACGATCGAAGATTACTTTTCACATCTAAATGATAAAAAAGAATTATTTTATCAGCATAATACGGTCGTAAAAAATGACTACTCTGAGTTTGAAAAGAAACATTGTGAGATCTTAGAACAAGAATTAAATTTAGATAAAAACTCATTCCCTAAGGTTTTGACAGAAAAAATAGCCTATAAATGTATTAAGTGCGTTGAGTTTAATTACAAGCATATTTTATCTAATGTAATCCACAGTGGCGTTATAATTGACTACAATTCCGCACCCAGCCTCCATCTTTACTCTAATCCCGAAGAATTAAAAATGGACTTAAAAAATGCGGCAAAAACAACGACAAGTTTTTTATCCAAAATTTTTAAAACTAAAAAGTTCAAACTTAAAACAAATAGACTCATTGAAATAAAGTTAATGATTTATTTAGCAAAAGCAGATGGAAAAATTGAAGAGTCCGAAAAAATATTTTTATCTGAAATAATTAAAAATTTAGATGATTTCACCAATACTGAAAAGAAAGACTTATTTACGTTAATGGACACAAAAGTATTGCCAATGTTAACATTTAAGGACTTGAAATTTTCTAGTAATGAGGTTGAAAATCAAATTATTGGAAGACTAAATGAAATGGCCTTGGTAGATGGCGAATTTGAACCGGCAGAAATAAGGTTTATTGAAAATTTAAAAAACACTGCTATGTAGAACACCGTTATTTTTAGAATTGTACTTAGAAGAGGATGTTGATACGGAAAGTAAGATTGATGAATTAGTAAATAATTATTTAAAATCAATTGCATTACCTCACTTTGAACACATAAATTTAGATAATTTGCAAAATAAATAATACAATTATTAAACTAATTATGAGCACCATACTTCTACTCTGCCTACTCGGCATGCCTAATGATTACTTTCACTTCATGCGTTTTGTTAGGCAATAGTAGACGTCTATTTGGCAGATTCACCTAATGACCAAAAAAAATGATGTCTTTATCCCTGCAGATCACCCACCACATCAAAATCACCTTCGAACTCTCTTCGCTTTTCAAGTTTTTGTCTTTATAAAATCATACATTTGTTAGTAATATACACCTACTTAAAATGACAATGGATCAGGATAAATTTATTTTCTGCCTTGAAGCCGTCCCTGATGTAGAAACTGACACTACAACAGAAGTGGTCAAAAGCTTAGAACAATTGGCTTTTACGCATGGGATTTCAAGTATTTACAAAACATGCGATACGATTGAAGGTTTGGACGATAGTTTAAGTGCTTTACTCTATGACGATCACAATTTTACGGATTATGAAATTATCTATTTAGTGATGCAAGGCGAGGAAAACAGTATTTGCATCAATGAATATTACTACAGTTTAGAAGAAATAGCGGAATTATTTGAAGGAAAATTGAAAGGTAAAATTGTACACTTCGCAAATGAAAAGGTGGTGGACTTAAGCGCGGAAGAAGCCCAGTACTTTTTAGATATTACCGGAGCAAGAGCAATTTCGGGTTATGGAGCAAAATTCGATAATCTAAGTAGCATTCATTTGGATAAAGTATTTTTCAGTTTGTGCCAAGACGAAGATGATCTGATACAAATCGTTGAAGAATTACATGAAAAGCACTTTGCTCTTTGTAAGCTCCTTGATTTTAGATTGTACTATTAAAAAGCAAATCTCAATACCTTTTTAACCAATTAAAAAAGTAAAGAATTACACCGTTGAACCTCTTTTAAATTTTCAGTGAAATATGCATCAAAAAAGCACGAATTGTGAAAGCTGATTACTCCAATATTTTTTATAAAAAATACCTCGTTTTAATTCCAACTTTCGCTTATCACACTTCCTTTTTCCTCCTGTTTAAAGACATTAATTGAGCGGGGAATCCGTTCTTGCAGTTCGGCTACATGGGAAATAATTCCAACAATTCGGTTCTCTTTGTACAGCGATTGCAACGTTTCAAAAACCACAGCAACACTTTCGGGATCTTGCGTTCCAAAACCTTCATCAATAAAAAAGAAATTCTTATCGTTTTTATTTAAGGACTGAACACTTTCTGCCAAAGCCAGAGCCAAGCATAAAGAAGCTTGAAATCCTTGACCTCCGGAAAGCGTTTTCACACTCCTCGAAACTCCATTGTTGAGATAATCAATTACCTCAAACTCATTGGAACTATTAATCGTTAGACTCAATTGGTTTTTGGTCATGCGATGAAAACGAACATTGGCCACATCGGCTAAATTTTGTAAATAAATACTCGAAACATAGTTTACAAAGCCACTTGCATTAAACATATTTGCCAGCGTAACTAAATTAGTCGCACGGGTATTTAATAGTTCAAATTGGGCTAGCAAATCTGCTTTTTCAACAAATTGTGCCTGAACGCGTTTCAAATTATCTTGTAAAGCAGAAACAATTCCTAATTGAGTTTCAAATTTTAATTTGAAAGTAGAAAATTGTGCTGTTTTTTCTTCTAAAATTTTATTTTCGAAAGTTTTACCAAGGATTAGTTTCTCCGCTTCGGAAACAGAATTAATAACAATTAGTAAATTCCCGGTAAAAACTTTCACTTTCTCTTTTTCTGCTGCTATATTCCAGTTTTTTAAAAGTATTGTTCTCACTTCTTCAACTGATGAAAAAGAATGTTCTTGCAGTAATTTGGCAATTATTTTTTGTGTCTGTACTAGAGTTTTTTCATTCTCAGTTACTTGTAATTGTAATGTAATTAAACTTCCTGTGAGCGTTGCTATTTCTTGATTTTGAATTGCAATTTGCTCCTTTATCGCTTGATAATCTGTAGCTATTTTTATATTTTTATTATGCAGGATGATTTTTTCAGCTTGAATTGAAGCAGCTGAAATTGATTCGTAATCGACATAAGAAAGTACTTTCAATTGCGACAATTCATTAGCAACAGCGCCCTTTTTTGTAGCTTTTATTGCTTCGAATTCTCCCTTCGAAGTATTGTTGTTTTTTAGTACCAACGAAATACTTTCCCGCTCCTTGCGAAGTTCGTTTTCGTCCTTTTCTAAAACTACTATTTCTTTTTCTAAAAGGTGTTGTTGTGTTTTTGTCGATTCAAAAGACTGCGAATCTTTTGCATCAAAATCTTTCCAAGTGAAATTTGACAGATGTATTTTTTGTTCCTTTTCGATGGTTTCGCCTTCCGTAATAATTCCTTTCCATTGCGATTGAACATGATTTATTTCGAATTCTAATTTTTCAGCTTGTGTCTTTTTCAAACTGATTTGCGTTTCTTTATCGGCTAAACCAGTAATTGTATGGGTAATAATTACTAATTGATTCGAAAGATCTTCCCCTTGCATCACATTTGGATGTTCTTGCGAACCGCAAAGCGGGCAATTTTCGCCATCGTGCAAATTTTCAGCATAGTGAACCAACTCTTTCGATACTAAAAGTTTATTTCTTATTTCAATTGCTTTTTCTTTTTCGAAAAAAATTGTTTCTGCTTTAGTTGCTAACACCTTTTTCCAACTATCAAAAGGCAGTTCCAAAAGTAGAAAAGCTGCTGTTTTTAACTTTAATTCTTGCTTCAAAGAATTAAGTTTTATGTTAAGTACATCAAAATTATTTTGGAGATTTCGCTGCTGCTGATACCAAGTTCCTAAATCAAATAATAAAGAAGTATCCAATCGATTTTTTTTGGCCTCGACCAACTGACTCAGAATTATCTCCAATTTTGCGACTAGATCCTTTTCTATTTTCTCACTAGCTAAAAACAAAGCTTCTTCCACTTTTATTTTTTCATCTAAAACGGCCAAAGCACTCTTTGCAATTACAATTTTTTCAATCGATTCTAAATCGGATACTTTATGCTTAGAAATGTCAAGCGTTTCAAAATCAGGCTGGATTATTTCTAAAGCAGATTGACTTTTCAAATTGTTTTCCACTACTGATTTCTTCTTATTTTCAATAGTAATCAGATTTTCTTTCGCTTTTTCCAAAGCCGTTTTCTCTGTTTTTAGAGTGATTAAAGTGGATTTAAAATTCCGTTCCGTTTTTTCGAACAAATCGATTTCCAACTCTAAAGCATTCATCTTCACTTTTTCAGCATTCAATTTAGAAAGCTGCTGTTGCTTTTTTTCTAAATCTTCAAAGTTTGCCTTTAATGTATTGAGTTCATTTAGTTCTTTTTCAACTAAACTTAACCCTATTTTATCGTTTTTCAATTCGTTATTCGATGCTATAACTTCCTTCTCTAAGGCCAAAATAGCATCAGCAGAAATAGCTTCAAATCCTGATAAAGCGCCTTTTAATTGATCTAGTTTTGTTCTGGTGGCACTCTGTAATAATCCCACTTTGGATGCTAAATCAAAACGTTGAAGGTGAAAAATCTCTTTCATCATATCCGAACGATCTTTGCCTTTCAAATCTAAAAATTCCTTAAATTTTCCTTGTGGAATGATAATGGTCCGACGAAAATTTTCATAGGTTAAACCAATGATGATAGTGGCATCAGCAGAATTCATTGGAACCCATTCCTCCCCTTTCCATTCATAGGCCAGACGTTCAATAGGAGTGGTTTCTTCAAAGCGTTTTTTCCGCTTCCAATCGGCTACAAATTTGAATTTCCGTTCTTCAAAATTTAAGAATTCAAATTCGATATTGGCCTTATCAGATTTTAGATTCAACATATTATAGGAACGCTTGTCTGTCTTGTTTAAACGCTCCGTGTCCCCATATAAAACAAAACCAATCGCTTCCAAAATAGAAGATTTTCCGGATCCTACTGCTCCAAAAATGCCGAATAATCCAGCATTAGTCAATTCTTCAAAATCTATCGTTTGCCTTTTCTGATAGGAATACAAACCGGTTATACTTAACTTTAGTGGTAACATAAAAGGTTTTTTTAGTCGTTTTTAGCTTGACTTCCAATGATCTCATTAAACAAATCCAATAGTTCCTCGTTCGGTTCCTGTTTGTGTTTCGATACAAAGTAATCTTTGAACAATCCCTGAATATTCTGATCTAAATTTACTTTTGGAGTGTGTTGTTCCGCATTCCCATCCTTAGTCACAATTGGAATAATAAAGATAATTCCGTCGTGACTTTCATGGATTCTTTTTAAATCTTGACTGGCGAAAAAAGTATCGCTAACCAAAGTCAGCTCAACCAAACAGTACGGGTTTTCTAATAACCAAATTACTGCTTCGTCTGTATTTTCAAACCGTTTTCGATGTAAAACCCTACCCGATTGCAGCGGAATATCTGTAAATTTTACAACCTCGTTTGGTTGTGCTTCAATTAGAACTACTTTTTTATCCTGACCCGCTTCTGCAAAACTATAGCACAACGGACTACTGGAATACACGACTGGATTAGGATGTCCCCCCACGTTTTGAAAACGATGTAAATGTCCCAAAGCGGTATATTGAATTTGGTGTGGAATGCAATCCGTGTAAACTATATCTGCATTACCAATTCGCAACGGTTTTTCACCCTCTGGTTCTTCTAAGATTTCGCCTCCACGTTTCAGCATATACAAATGGGTGGTTAGGATATTAACTCCTTTAGTATCGCAGTATTTATCAGCTAACGCCGCCCAAGAATCTTGTAATAATTGATTCAATTGTCCCTCCTTATTTTCGGCTCCTAAATAGGTTTTCAAGCGCATCTCGTTCGCATAAGGGGTTGTGATAATGCGAATAGGAAATTCATATTGCGGCAGTTGAATTTCTAAAAATCCATTTTCCGATTGCGTAATTTCAAAACCGTTTTCGATGGTGACAGTAGGAATGGTCACATCAGGATTCCCTACAAAAAGAATCCCACATGCTCTAGCCAAAGGATTTGGAGCATCAATTCGATCTGGACTATCGTGATTTCCCGCAATAGCAATTACAGGACGTTTGCCATTATTAGTCAATTTTTTCAACGTCTTATATAACAAATCTACAGCTTCGACTGGTGGATTGAACGTATCAAATAAATCCCCTGCTACGATAACTACATCCGCATTTTGGACATCCGCTATTGTGCATATTTCATTCATTACTTTCTTTTGTTCTTCCAAACGAGAAAAGTGATCCAGTTTCTTTCCTAAATGCCAGTCGGCAGTGTGTAGTATTTTCATGCTGTATTTCTATTAAATAGGACTTTCAAAAATAGTAGTTTTAAAAACTAATTTTCTACAACAATATGGTAATAAAAAAATTATAAAATGCAGTTTTTATGAAATTAGATCTTGCAATTTTTTGACGTTTTGAATCGTTTTCTCCACTTAATGAGATTAAAGATTAGCTGTACTTGTACAAGCAATACTATTTGCAGATGATCTCTGCCATATGACCTTTTACAATTTCTTTTTTTTGCTGTAGCGCTTTTAAATTGAATTTGTCGCTCGTATTGCAACGACCTACTGAAAACAATTTTTAAGGTGGTAGTAATTAAAATGAAAAAACCGTCTCCTATTAAAAAGACGGTTCTAAAGATTTTAAAATATTTTTAAATATTCAATTTGCTATTCTTTCGACCAAAACTGAAATAGACCACCAAACCGATCAACAACCAAATTCCAAAATAAATCCAGTTCCAAACACTCAATTCTGCCATCATATACAAACAAGATATAAGACCTAATAATGGTATCAATGATAAGTTTGATCTGTAAGACCATACGACTAATCCTATCATAACAATAAGGAAAATCCACATTGGAATTTTATGCTTGAACAAACTAAATCCACTTTCATATTTAACTGAATCTGCTAAGGGCAAACCTGCAATAACATTAGAATATTTGGCGTCATCTTTCTGATACTGATTTAATAAAAGTTCTAAATCTGGGGTTTTATCCGTACTGTTTTTGGCATCTATACCTACTAAGTAAGCATATACTTTTTTGGTTTCCTCTTTGTTTAATGAAGTAATAATTGCTTCTGAGCTATTGATTTGAGTTTCATTAGTAATGAAATCCATTGTCGCTTTTTTGTTGTAACCAAAAGCAAATACCAATCCAATTACAATCAAAACGGGCAATATAAATTTTGAATTTACATAAGGGGTTTTGAATTTTCCACGAGGAATATCGGTTCTATTTTGCAATACTAACACTCCTGCACAAACCAATACAAAAGCAAATAAAGTTCCAATACTACATAAATCAGTCACCAAAGTCAAGTTTAAAAACAATGCTGGAACTGCCACCACAAATCCGGTAACAATAGTCGCGTAAGAAGGTGTTTTGTATTTTGGATGTACTTTTGAGAAACGCTTTGGTAACAAACCATCACGACTCATACTCATCCAGATACGCGGTTGTCCCATTTGAAAAACCAATAAAACACTAGCCATTGCCACCACAGCACTAACCGCAATAATTCCCGACATCCATTTCAAGTCTAATTTTTCAAATACAAAAGCCAGTGGATCACCTACATTTAATTGATCATAAGAAACCATTCCCGTTAATACTAACGCTATGGCAATATATAAAATAGTACATATAATAATAGCCCACATCATCCCTTTTGGCAAATCACGCTGTGGATCTTTACATTCTTCGGCAGTTGTTGAAATGGCATCAAAACCGATATAAGCAAAAAATACAGCAGATACTCCTTTTAAAACTCCAGTAACCCCATTAGGAGCAAAAGGATCCCAATTTGCCGTATCTACGTAAAACACCCCAACCGCAATCACCAGTAAAACGATACATAATTTCACTACTACCATGATATTACTCGCATTTCGAGATTCTTTCATTCCACGGTAAATCAAGGCGGTAATTAAAACAATAATCAATAAGGCTGGGAGATCCGCTACAAAATGAAACGAACCTATCACTGGTGAAGTGGTCCATGCCATATAAGCATCTTGCAAAGCCGGACTCAATTTAGCATATTCTTTTCCCCCTTGCATTAGCGCAGTAGCGTCATCGAAACCTCTGGAGGCAGACAAGAAATCCATCTGAACCCATTGTGGTAGATGAATGCCTCCACTATCTAGTAAACTCGTAAAATAATCACTCCATGAAATAGCAACAGTTATATTACCCACAGAATATTCCATAATCAAGGCCCAACCAATAATCCAAGCTATAATTTCACCAAAAGCAACATAAGAATACGTGTAAGCACTTCCGGAAACCGGAACCATAGAAGCAAATTCTGCATAAGCGAAAGCGGCAAAACTACAAGCAATAGCAGTAAACAAGAATAGAAAAATAACAGCTGGTCCTCCATCAGAACTGGCTTTTCCAATAGTACTAAATATACCCGCTCCTACAATAGCAGCAATTCCAAAGGCAGTCAAATCACGCGCTGTCAAATGCTTACCTAGCGCATTATGTCCATCGGCATTATTCTTCTCCACCTGTTTTAAAATATCCTGTACTGTTTTTTTTCTAAATAAACCCTTTAATGCCATATTGTGAATTTTATCATTAAAAATTAATATACTGTGAATTGTATATTTTTATCCTCTAAATCGTGCAAATAATGTTCGAAATTCAAAAGTATAAAACAAATTGAACTAATACAGTTTCTCCAACTATTTTTTATATTATTTTAAAAAAAAAGTTAAAATAGTTTATTTTATTTATTTAAAAAGTCAAATTAAACTTAATAAAACTTTTAAAAGGAAAATAATTTTAAAAAAGTAAGAATTCGTTTTCGTATTACAATCGGTTTAAGGTCGTCCTTACTTCAAGCAGCTCTTTAAAATAGAAACTGGATGCAAGGCTTTTCTGCTGGTTCCATCATAAATCTGGTGGCGGCAACTCGTTCCTGCCGCGGCAATGGCAGTCGCAGCATCAGTGGCTCTAATTTTTGGAAACAACGTATCTTCTCCCATTTGCATACTAATTTCATAATGTTCTTTTTCATATCCAAAAGAACCTGCCATGCCACAACAACCCGAGTTATAAATAGTAACTGAACTGTTTTTAGGAACATTTAACATCGCAAAAGTCGCTTCCATTGTACTCAAGGACTTTTGGTGACAATGGCCATGAATTTTTATTGTTTTCTGCTCATCAGAAAATTGGTCTGAATGTATTTTCCCTGCAGTAATCTCGTTTTTAAAAAACTCTTCAATTGTAAATACGTTCTTGGCTAATTTTTCGGCACTTTCCTTATCATCAGCCAATCGGATGTATTCATCTCTAAAGGTTAATATGGCTGAAGGTTCTATTCCTATTAAAGGAAATTCAGCAGTAATATAATCCGAAAAAACAGCCACATTAGTATTGGCAATGGCTTTGGCTTCTTCAAGAAAGCCTTTTGAAATAAAAGCCCTTCCACTTTCCTCATGATCTACCAAAATCACTTCATAGCCTAATGACGTTAATAATTCATAGGCATCAATCCCCACCGAAACATCATAATAATTAGTAAATTCATCACAAAACAAGCAGACTTTTCCATTTACAAATGAAGCACTTGGCGCCTGGTTCCAATTTTTCTCATACCATTTTCTAAAAGTATTTGGAGCCAATAATGGTACTTCTCTTTGGGACGCAATTCCCATAGTTTTTTTCACCATCGGCAAATTCACCATAAAATTAGTAAACCGAGGAACAATGCTACCTAAACCATTTAGTTTAGCGTTAAAAGCAAAAACTTTATTGCGCCATAAAAAACCATTTGCTTTTTGATAGTGGTACAAAAACTCTGATTTCATAGCGGCCACATCTACATTACTAGGACATTCGCTGGCACAAGCTTTACAACTCACACACAATTCAAATACCTTATACAATTCTTCATGGTCAAATTTATTCTCTTTATCTGAATGAGTCAAATATTCTCTTAGCGCATTGGCTCTAGCCCGAGTGGTATCTTTTTCATTTCGTGTAGCGCGATAACTGGGACACAAGGTTCCACCTGCCGAAGGTAATTTTCTGCAATCACCGGAGCCGTTGCATTTTTCTGCAGCACGCAAAATCCCCATGCTGTCCGAGAAATCCTGAATGGTTTGTATCTCGGGTTCGGCTCTGCCAGATTCTACCCGAAGGTTTTCATCCATTTTGAAAGCATTCACAATTTTCCCTACATTTAGGATCGTATGAGGATCAAAAGCAAGTTTAATTCTTTTCAAGAGTTCGTAGTTTTGATCTCCAATCATAAAAGGTAAAAACTCACCTCTAACAATTCCGTCACCGTGTTCTCCACTTAAGGAACCTCTATATTTTTTGACCAAAATAGCCACTTCGGTTGCGATGTTTCTAAATTGATGCAGTCCTTCTGTTGTCTTTAAATTTAAAACTGGTCGCAAATGCAATTCTCCAGCTCCGGCGTGTGCATAGTAAATGGCACTCTGACCGTGGCGTTCCATCATCGCAGAGAATTCGGCAATATAATTGGGCAAATCGCTCAACTCAACAGCGGTATCTTCAATAGAATCTGCCGCTTTATTATCGCCGACAATACTGCCTAAAAGTCCAAGACCTGCTTTTCGCAACTCATTTATTTTAGCAATATTAGCTCCGTAAATTTTAGGCAAAGCATATCCAAAATTATTTCTTTCTAAATCAGCAATCAACGCATTTGCTTGTACTTCGGCATCTTCCATGCTAATATGTGAAGCCACTTCTAGCATGATAACCGCTTTTGGTTCTCCTTGAATAAAGAATCTGTTTTTGGCTTGCTCTCTGTTGGTTTTAGTACAATCCAAAATCGTGTCATCCATCATTTCACAGGTGTACAAATGATGTTTCATAGCCGTAACCACAGCTTCTAAACTTTCCTGAATGGTATGAAAATGAGCCACAACCATAATATTATTCGTAGGAGGTACATCGTCCACTTTCAACGTAATTTCGGTTGTAAAAGCGAGCGTTCCCTCGCTTCCGCAAAGGAGTTTTCCTAAATTTATTGTATTTTCTGTTCCTCCAAAAAGTTCTGATTTTAATAATAAATCAATCGCGTATCCGGTATTTCTTCTGTGAATTTCAGGTTTTGGAAATTCTTTTATAATTTCTTCTTGATTTTTTGTGTTCGAAAGTTCTTCAAAAATGGTTTTGTAAATGGAACTTTCGAGGGTGTTCCCTTTTGTTTTTTCAATGAATTCCGCCGACGTTATTTCTTTAAATACTGCCAAAGTCCCATCACTCAAAACCGCTTTGATTTCCACAATTTTATCTCGGGTAACTCCGTACCGAATAGATGTGGTTCCCGAAGAATTATTGCCTACCATTCCTCCCATCATGCATCGATTTGAGGTTGAAGTATTAGGTCCAAAAAACAATCCGTGTTCTTTTAAATACAAATTCAGTTCGTCCCGAATCACTCCTGGCTGAACGGTAACCGTTTTTTTTATGGAATCAAAAGCAACAATTTTCGTAAAATGTTTCGAAACATCTACTATTATTCCATTACCTACCGTTTGACCCGCTAAAGAAGTTCCTGCCGTTCTGGGCGTAATTGAAATCTTATTTTTTGCTGCAAAGCGAATAATTTTGACAATATCTTCCTCTGATTTTGGTACAGCAACAGCAATTGGCAGTATTCGGTACGCAGAAGCATCTGTAGCGTATAAGGTTTTATGAAGTTCATCATGTAAAAGGGTTCCTTCTAATGATTGAGATAATTGCTGTAATTGAGATGAGATTGACATTGCGTAGGGTAAATTGCTTTTATTTTCACAAATATAAATATATAGCAATGGATTCGATTAAAACAATTAGGAAATATTCAAATCCTTTTATTATTTAGGGCAAAGTACTTTTTGAACTTCTTTTGAAAAAATTGGCAAAGAAATTGCGCTATTAAAATAGATGAAATTTTAAAAGCATTTTAGCTGGTCCATTTCACTAAAAAAACTATTTTTGAATACTTTAAATACAGGACTCTAATGAAAAATCACAAGCACACTCTTTTGCTTCTTGCGTTTCTACTGCTTTCCATTTGGAATAGCAACGCACAAGCATTGGCAACCAATCCAAAAAATGAATTTAGGGCCGTTTGGATTGCTACCGTTGTAAATATTGATTGGCCAAAGACTAGTACTGACAACGTTGCTAAACAAAAAGCAGACTACATTGAGATTTTAGACACCTACAAAAAGTTAAATTATAATGCCGTTATTGTTCAGATAAGAAGTGTGGGAGATGCTTTTTACCCGACAAAATTAGCGCCTTGGTCTCGTTTTTTAACTGGAAAAGAAGGACAAGCACCAAAACCTTATTTTGATACATTAGCTTGGATGATTGCTGAAACTCATGCCCGTGGGTTTGAATTTCATGCATGGTTAAATCCATATCGCGCTACAATGGATTACAACACATCGCTTTTGAGTCCCGAGCACGATTATTTCAAACATCCAGAATGGATGATTAAATACGGTGGGAAATATTATTACAATCCGGCATTACCGGAAGTTCAAAACCATTTATTGAAAGTGGTTGAAGAAGTAGTTCAAAATTATGATATTGATGCCATTCATTTTGATGATTATTTTTATCCATATAGAATAAAAGGAGAATTATTTGACGATACCGCCTCTTTTAGCACGTATGGAAACGGAATGAGTATAGCGGATTGGAGACGCTCCAATGTGAATACTTTTGTAAAAGAAGTATCGGTTTCTATAAAAAATATAAAACCATGGGTACAATTTGGCATCAGTCCTTTTGGGGTTTGGAGAAATAAATCAGTTGATCCAAGAGGTTCAGAAACAGAAGCAGGACAAACAAATTACGATGATTTATTTGCTGATCCTTTGGCTTGGATGGAAAACAAATGGATTGATTATCTTGTTCCACAATTGTATTGGAGCATGGATCATCCCAAAGCTTCGTATTCAAAATTATTGCGTTGGTGGTCTGAAAACTCTACGAATACCGCAATCTATATCGGAAATGGAACCTATAAAATAAATACCGATTCCGATAAAAGATGGAATAATCCAAATGAAATACCCAATCAGATTGACATCACAAGATCCTATAAAAATGTTCAGGGAAATGCTTTTTTTAGTGCCAAATCATTTTTGAATAGAAATCAAAGTGTAACTAAGTTGCTGCTGGAAAATCAGTATAAATATCCCGCTCTTCCCAATGTAGTTCCAAATTTAATTCGCAAAGTAGCGGAAGTTCCAACTGTAAACTCGATTGCAAAAAATGCACTTTCTTCCCGTTTTAATGTAAACTATCCGTTAAATAGCTCTGTACGCTATGTTATGATTTATGGTCCTACAACCCAAACCGCACTTGACATCAATGATCCAAGTCAGATTATAGATAAAATTGCTTTTAATGATAAAAAAGAAGCTTTAGAAATAGTAATTCCATCTTACAAACTAGATAAAAGTAATACATGTGCCATTACATTCATCGATTTTTATGGCAATGAAAGTGAAGCAACTTTAGTAAACTTTACGCTTTAATTTCAATTGAATATAATTTGCCCTAAATGAAAAAAGACAATAGCCCTTGGAATTGGATTCCTACTTTAAACTTTGCTTCAGGATTGCCCTATGCCATAATTATTTCGGTTTCGGTAATTATGTATAAAAACCTTGGAATCAACAATGAAGATATAGGTATTTACACTAGTTTACTTTATTTACCTTGGGTAATAAAACCGTTATGGAGTCCGTTTATTGATCTTTATTCTACTAAAAGAAAATGGTTTGTAAGCATGCAATTGCTCATTTCCTTAGCTTTTTTAATTGTGGGTTTAACAATTCCTTTGAGTAATTTTTTTGTCATCAGTTTAGCAATTTTTTGGGTTGCCGCATTTGCTTCAGCCTCCAATGATGTTGCTAGTGACGGTTTTTATTTGGTGGTTTTAGAAAAAGAACAACAATCCTTTTTCCTTGGAATTCGTAGTACTTTTTACAGGCTTTCCATGCTTACTGGAAACGGATTAATCGTGGTTATTGCCGGTTATCTTGAACAAGAATATGGCGATAAACAAAAAGCATGGTCGTATACAATGATAGTAGTAGGATTGATTATGACTGTAATTACCATTTATAATTATTTTTCGACTGCAAACATTGAAGCAAAAATGGCAGTAATGAAAACAGTTTCGATTCCGCATAAAAGTTTTGGGGAAGTTTTTGCCACTTTTTTTCAAAAGAAACAAATAGGCTTAGTTTTGGCGTTTATTCTTCTCTTTAGATTGGGTGAATCTCAATTATTAAAAATGTTAACTCCGTTTTTAATTGATCCAATCAGTGCTGGTGGTATGGGATTAACCACGCAAGATGTTGGCGTTATTTACGGAACTTTCGGCGTACTTTCACTTACAATTGGTGGCATTATAGGAGGAATTGTTATTTCAAGAGATGGATTAGGAAAATGGATGTTGCCTATGATTTTGGCCATGCATTTGCCCATTATAGGATTCATACTCCTTTCGCATTTTCATCCGGGATCCGTTTTCTACATTTATGCAACCGTTATTGCGGAACAATTTGGTTATGGTTTTGGTTTTGCCGCTTTCATGATGTATTTGATTTATGTAGCTGATGGCGAATCAAAAACATCGCATTATTCTATTGCCACAGGATTTATGGCGCTTGGAATGATGCTGCCAGGAATGTTAAGTGGATTTATTCAAGAATATTTAGGCTATGGAAATTTCTTTATATGGGTTTTCCTCGCTACCATTCCGGGATTGATTTTATCCCGTTTTTTGATTTTTCCTAAGGATTTTGGGAAGAAATCAGAACAAGAAAAAACAGAATAGCTTTTTTTAGAATAGACAAGTTATAAAAGTACATAAAACACGCTTAAAATTGGTATTTCTGGAACTACTTATATAAATATTTTATGATCAATACTTTACCTTCCATGTCTTTTATGTTTAAAATTAGTATTATACCCATTTCAAAATGACCTTAGAACAAAAAATAGGACAATTTTTCTTTCCCGCAGTTTTCATTAATGATACAGAAGAAAATATTCAAGCTACCGAATTGCTAATTAAAAAACATAATATAGGTGGATTAACTTTTTTCCACAGCCGTGCAAGTGCTGCTACTAATTATGAAACCAAGAAAAAGGTAATCTTAAATGACGGAAGTTGTCAGCGATTAAAAGAACTTATTGCTCGATATCAAAAGTGTGCTACGACTCCTTTATTGATGAGCATTGATGCCGAATGGGGTTTAGCCATGCGCGTCGAAAAAACACCTCAATATCCTTATGCCATCACGCTTGGAGCTTTACCAGAAAGTGAAAAAAATTTGGTTTACGAAGTAGGAAAACAAATCGGCTTAGACTTAAAATCGGTTGGGATACAGTATAATTTGGCGCCGTTAGCAGACATCAATAATAACTCCAATAATCCAGTTATTGGGTACCGTTCCTTTGGAGAGCATAAAGAAAAAGTAAGTACTTTTGCTTTAGAATATCTCAAGGGAATGAATGATGTAGGTGTTTTAGGTTGTCTCAAACATTTTCCTGGACACGGAAATACAAATGTCGATTCGCATTTAGGATTACCCGTTTTAAAAGAAACACTCGAAGAATTATTAGCCAATGAATTAGTCCCTTTTATAGAAGGAATCGCCCACAATGTCGATTCTATTATGATTGGTCATTTGGCCGTTCCTGCTTTAAACGATGGAAAAGATACTTCAGCAACGCTATCAAAATCGGTTATAGAAACACTTTTGCGAAAGCAATTAGGATACAATGGTTTAATTATTTCGGATGCGTTGAACATGCGAAGTGTTTCGAGTTTGTATGAAAAAAAGGGACAGTTGGAATGGGAAGCTTTCAATGCTGGAAATGATGTATTGTGTTTTGCTGAAAATGTTCCCGAAGGAATACAGGAAATCTTAAAAAAGGCAACAACCGATCGTATCGAGGCTAGTTTTCAACGCCTGTGGAAATGCAAACAAAAAGCAGGAATTGTAGATGGAAATTTGAGTTTGCTAAATTTTTCAAAAAGTGATTTTGATTTTGAAACTACTTCGGAACTAAACCTAAGAATTGCTCAAAACTGCATTACAAAAATAAAAGACAATCACAATTCTATAGCAGTTTTTGAGGCTAAAAATCGAGACGGCTTCGCAAAAATAAGCCTTTATAAAGATCTTGATACTGTATTTTTTAAAACATTATCTCCAGCTTTGTCTTCTCCTGAATTTAATTATCAAACTGGAGGTAGCTCCATTCTAAATGATCTGGAAAAGAACTTGCATAAATTTGACACCATACTCATTTCTTTGTTTGTTCCAAAGACTAAACCTTTAAATAATTTCGGCATTGAAGAAGATGTGCTTCAATTTTTAGGTACTTTTTTTTCTACCAAAAAATGTATTTTATATGTTTTTGGAAATCCTTACGTGCTCCAAGTCATCCCAAATCTTCAACATACTCTGGGAATTGTAGAATTATATCAAGATTTTGATGAATTTCAAGAAGTTGCTGCGGAACAACTTTTAAATGATACTTTTTGCAAAGGAACTCTTCCTGTGATGATTAACAACTTGTAATTTACGTGTTAATAGCTTAAATGAAGAATCATAGTAATTCCCTATTTTAAAATAAATATTTATAATTAAAAATTATTTCATTTTCCCTTTTGTCTGTCTACTTTTGCACCATCAAAAAATAACTTAAAAAGTAAATAAAATGTCATTAGTAGGTAAAAAATTTCCAAGTATTGCAGTAGATGCTATTTCTGAAATGGGTGATAATTTAAAAATCAACATATTTGAAGAAGCGACGACTAAAAACAAAAAAGTACTTTTGTTTTGGTATCCAAAAGACTTCACTTTTGTTTGTCCAACTGAATTACATGCTTTTCAAGCGGCTTTACCAGAATTCGAAAAAAGAAATACAATAGTTATCGGTGCATCTTGCGATACAAACGAAGTACATTTTGCTTGGTTAAATACCGCAAAAAATAATGGTGGAATTGAAGGGGTTACCTACCCTATTCTTGCTGATACAAATAGAAACTTATCTAATATTTTAGGAATCCTTGATATTGAATCAACGGGTTACAGCGAAGAAACGGATTCTATTATCATTGAAGGATCTAATGTTACGTATAGAGCTACTTACCTTATTGATGAAACTGGAAAAATTTTCCACGAAAGTGTAAATGACATGCCGTTAGGTCGTAATGTAAATGAGTATTTACGTATGGTCGATGCGTTCACGCACATTCAAGAAAAAGGGGAAGTTTGTCCTGCAAACTGGGAAGCTGGAAAAGAAGCCATGAGCGCTGACAGAGAGAGCACTGCTGAATATTTAAGTTTAAACTAATAAAAATAAAGATACAAAGGTTCAGAGGTCCTGAGCAACAAAGGTTTTTTGTTGTGCAAATTCACGAAGTTCTAAAAACTTTGTCCCTTTGAACCTTTGCCTCTTTCAACCTTAAAAAACAAACTTATGTTAATCGAATTAACTGAAGATACGTTACAGGATTTAATTACCAAAAATGAAAAAGTAGTCGTTCAATTTTCGGCATCATGGTGTGGAAATTGCCGAATTATGAAGCCAAAATTCAAAAAATTAGCTACAGAAAACGAAGCGATCACATTTGCTCTTGTCGATGCTGAGAATTTTCCTGAATCCAGAAAACTTGCTAACGTGAGCAACTTGCCTACTTTTGCCACTTTTGTGAATGGTAAACTGGTGAACGAAACACAAACAAACAAGCAAGAAGTGCTAATTGAATTAGTGAACGAAATCGTTTAAAAGTTGAATTTATCTTAGAGTTCAGTTGTTATAAACCGCAATAGACTTAAGAAATAAACAAATCAATGAATAACCGCATAAACAAATAAAAATGAAATTACCTGTAATTAAGCATTTGACACAATTTATAGAAGAAAATGATGAAGATTACATCATCGAAACTATTGAGGTTCTGGAAGCAATGAGTGAAATTTCATCTTTGAAAGAGGAAGAATTAGATGTAATTGGGGAATTAATTTCGAATATGTACGGTGCTTTAGAAGTAAATAAACTGGTAAAAACCGGAACAGATAAAAAGGAGGCTTTGAACTCTTTTATGAAACGCGTTTTGGGTTCTATAGACAAATAATATAAAGTTGCAATGCCTAATTTCCTAACGCACTCCTAAACGAGTGCGTTTTTTTTATGCCATTACCCAAACACATTATACTCTAAAGGTTTACACATCGATCCAAAAAGCAAACTTTAAACCACTATTTGAGAACTTATTCTTAAATAATTTTCATACTTTTGAACCTCACAAAAAAACAAACATCATGGCTTCAATAACATTAGGCGGAAATCCAATCCACACTTCAGGAGAATTACCAAAAGTAGGTACTAAAATAGCTGATTTAAAATTAGTTAAAACAGATTTATCAATAGTTTCATTAAGTGATTTTGCGGGTAAAAAACTAGTCTTAAATATTTTTCCTAGTGTTGATACAGGAACTTGCGCAGCATCCGTTAGAAAATTCAATGAAAGTGCCAGTGCATTAAAAAACACCACTGTTTTATGTGTTTCAAGAGACTTACCATTTGCACAAAAACGTTTTTGTGGTGCTGAAGGACTAGATAATGTCGTTAATTTATCTGATTTTCAAGACGGTGAATTTGGCAAAACTAATGGTTTAGAAATTTTGGACGGACCTTTGGCAGGATTGCATTCAAGAGTTGTGATAGTTCTTGATGAAAACGGAACAATTATCCATACAGAACAAGTACCTGAAATTGCTGATGAACCAAATTATGAAGCTGCATTAGCCGTACTTTAATCGTAACTTGATGGAATTTCAAAAAGACAATACTTTTTTTTCAGGAAGATTAAAAAGTGTTTCGTATGCCCTTAAAGGAGCTTTAAAACTAATCACCACTGAACACAGCGTTATGGTCCAATTTTCTTTAGGGATTTTGGTTACCACAGCAGGTTTTTATTTTGGTATTTCCAAAACGGAATGGCTTTTTCAAACCTTAGCTATCGGATTGGTTTTAAGTATTGAAGGTTTGAATACAGCCATTGAAAAAATAGCCGATTTTATTCATCCTAATTATCATGAAAGAATTGGCTTCATTAAAGATATTGCTGCGGGAGCGGTATTTTTTGCCGCTATGACAGCGATAATAATTGGATTAATCATATACATACCACTTATTTTTTAGGTAGTAGCACAAAAAAAGAATGGCAAAAACAACAAAAACAGTCCCTTTGAACAAAAAAACCGTTACTAAATCAGAGGCAAAAATTCCATTGCATTTAACCAAACAACATAAAATTGTATTTGGTGCTTTACTGGTTTTATTCTCCGTTGCTTTACTATTTGCCTTTGTGTCGTTTTTTATTTTCGGACAACAAGATCAAAGTGCCGTTCAAGAATTAACCAATCGATCCGAGATCGTCCAAAACTGGCTCGGTAAATTTGGTGCATTCTTGGCTGATTTACTTATTTACAAAGGATTTGGGATTGCTGCATTTATATTTGTGCGTTTGTTTTTCCTCTCTGGAATCTACATGGTGCTGGGTATAAGTGTACGAAAATTAAAGACCATCTGGTTTTGGGATTTATTTGTAATTATTATTTTATCCGTCTTATTTGGTTTTTTTGCAACGTCAGCGCCTGAATTAGGAGGAACAATTGGGTACGAATTAAATTTATTTCTACAAGATTACATTGGAAAACCAGGAACTTTATTGATTTTATTGTTTGGATTAATCATCTACGTGATTTTTAAAATCAAACTTTCGCCTGAAAGCATTCAGTCCTTTTTTGAAAACACAAAAAAAGAAATTAAAGCCGTTGCTATCCCTACTCCTTTTAATAATAAGAAAGGAGATTATAATTTAGAGGAATTTGCAGTTGCCGAAGAAGAATTAGATACCATTCACATCAAAACGAATGGTTCACAATTCGAAATCAATAAAGAAGCATTAAAGCCAACCATCAGCCATTCCTCTGATATCAACAGAGATCCTATCGCGAAGCCGCTTGCCATGGAAGTTACACCCATCGCAGCTCCAGAAATAATTTCCAATCCCTTAGATACTTTTGTTATAGAAACAGCGCCGGAAGAGGACATTATTGAGGAAAACTTGGCGTCAAGATTAGTAGCTGACTTTGGATTATTCGATCCAACTTTGGATTTATCCAATTACAAATTCCCCACAATCGATTTATTAAAGGAATATTCAACGGGAGGAATTACCATCAACCAGGAAGAATTAGAAGAAAATAAAAACCGAATTGTAGATACGCTTCGCAATTACAAAATAGAGATTGCTCAAATAAAAGCTACTGTTGGACCATCAGTAACTTTATATGAAATTGTTCCAGAAGCAGGAATTCGTATTTCTAAAATCAAGAGTTTAGAGGATGATATTGCCTTATCGCTGTCGGCATTGGGTATTCGTATCATTGCGCCTATTCCAGGAAAAGGAACGATAGGAATTGAGGTTCCTAACAAAAATCCAACAATGGTGTCGATGAAGAGTGTTATTGGCTCTGCCAAATTCCAAGAGGCTGAAATGGAATTACCTATTGCTCTTGGAAAAACAATTTCGAATGAAACTTTTGTAGTCGATTTAGCCAAAATGCCTCACTTATTGATGGCTGGTGCGACCGGACAAGGAAAATCAGTAGGATTAAATGCCGTTTTGACTTCGCTTTTGTATAAAAAACATCCCGCGGAAGTAAAGTTTGTTTTAGTCGATCCTAAGAAAGTCGAGTTAACGCTTTTCAATAAAATAGAAAGGCATTATTTAGCAAAACTTCCAGATATGGATGACGCTATTATTACAGACAATGCAAAAGTGGTGAATACTTTGAATTCGCTTTGTGTGGAAATGGACAACCGTTATTCATTATTGAAAGATGCTATGGTGCGTAACATCAAAGAATACAACGATAAATTTAAAGCTCGAAAATTGAATCCTGAAAACGGACACCGTTTTTTGCCTTATATTGTTCTAGTTGTTGATGAGTTTGCCGATTTGATTATGACCGCTGGTAAAGAAGTAGAAGTTCCTATTGCTCGTTTAGCACAATTAGCTAGAGCCATTGGAATTCACTTAATTATAGCCACGCAAAGACCATCTGTAAATGTAATTACCGGTTTGATAAAAGCCAATTTCCCTGCCAGAATAGCGTTTAGAGTTACTTCAAAAATTGATTCTAGAACTATTTTAGATACGCAAGGTGCTGATCAGTTAATAGGACGTGGTGATATGCTTTACACGAATGGAAATGATGTCGTGCGGGTGCAATGCGCTTTTATAGATACACCAGAAGTAGAAAAGATAACGGAATTCATTGGCTCTCAAAAAGCATATGCGACCGCTTATTTACTTCCAGAGTTCGTTGGAGAGGAAAGTGGCATTAATCTTGATATGAACATATCCGATAGAGATACTTTGTTTAGAGAAGCCGCAGAAATCATTGTAAATGCACAACAAGGATCGGCTTCCTTGCTACAAAGAAAACTAAAATTAGGCTACAACAGAGCCGGCCGATTAATCGATCAATTAGAAGCTGCTGGAATTGTTGGCCCATTTGAAGGAAGTAAAGCACGAAGTGTAAACATTCTAGATATGAGTTCTCTTGATCAATTTTTCAACAATGAACAAAACAATTAATACAATGAAATCAAACATTCAAGATTCTAAACAAAATTATACACAAACTATGGGCAAAAGACTCCTTTTTATAATGGCCTTATTCCTTTTTGGTTTTTCGATTCAAGCACAAGATAAAAAAGCAAAAGACCTTTTAGATCAAGTTACAGCTAAAGTTAAAAGCTATAACAACATAACAATAGATTTTAAATATTCTTTGAATAATGCAAAAGAGAATATCAATCAAGATAGTAAAGGAAATGTTACCATGAAAGGAAACCAATATGTTTTGAACTTTATGGGAGTTACAAAAATATTTGACGGACAAAAAACATATACTATAGTTCCAGAGGATGAAGAAATCACCATTTCTACTGTTAATGAAAAGGATGATAATGCTATAACACCTTCTAAAATGCTTACTTTTTTCAATTCTGGTTACAAATATAGCATGGATATTTTGCAAAATGTAAAAGGAAGAAAAATTCAATACATCAAACTGGTTCCTGTAAGTGCCAAAGACCAAAGAAAAGAAGTATTACTGGGAATTGATGTGCAAACAAAACACATTTATAATTTGATTGAAGTGGGTAAAAAAGGAACAAAGACAACATTAACGGTTAATTCTTTTAAAACCAACCAACCTTTGTCAAAAAATCAATTTACATTTGCGGGGAGTAAATATCCAAATTACTACATCAACAAATTAGATTAATGTACTAGGTGAAAATTCTTGACAAATACTTATTAAAAACCTTTTTGACTACATTTACTACTGTATTTGTAATCCTGTTTTTTATATTCATACTTCAAACCGTGTGGTTATTCATATCGGAATTAGCCGGGAAAGATTTAGATCTATTAATGATTATTAAATTCCTAGCTTTTTCTATGCCTAGAATTGTACCCCTAGTTTTACCCCTTTCGATACTCTTATCTTCCATAATGACTTTTGGAAATTTAGCGGAGAATTATGAATTTGCGGCGATGAAATCTTCTGGAATTTCGCTACAGCGAGCCATGAGAAGTTTAACCGTATTTATTGTTTTATTAAGTATCGTTGCTTTCTTCTTTTCGAATAATGTAATTCCTTATGCCGAATATAAGTTTATCAATTTTAGAAAAAACATTGCGCAAGTAAAACCCGCTTTGGCTATAGCCGAAGGACAATTTAATGATGTTGGCTTTTATAATATCAAAGTCAATAAAAAAAGTGGCGCTGAAGGCAATACACTAACTGGTATCACAATTCATAAAAAGTCAAAAATTGGTGACGGGAGTAAAACCGTGATAAAAGCAAAAGACGGAGAATTAATAAGTAGTGAAGAATCTAGTATTCTCCAATTAGTACTTAATAATGGCTATTATTATGAGGATATTGTTCCAAAAAAATACGAGGACCGCAGTAAAATGCCTTTTGCAAAAAGCTCTTTTAAAAAGCAAATCATTAATATTGATTTATCAGAATTGAATAAAGTGGATGTAAATGATGAATCCGTAGCCAATACAAATACAATGCTTACTGTTAACGAACTAAATTACACGTTGGATTCATTGAATAAAAACATGAAAACCGATATCATTTCGTTTACAGAGAACAGCAATAGCAGAATTGCTTTCCCTCCGAAAAAACAGCTGATCGCATCTGCAAAAAGCAAACCACTTCCCAATAATATCTTGTCGTTATATACTAATCAACAAAAATCAGATATTTTAAAAATAGCCAGTAGCAATGTAGCAAGTACAACCTACTCGATTGATACTTCTAAAACTGATTTTTTTAATAAACAAAAAAATATAAACAGACATTTACTTGCTTATTATGACAAATTTGTAATTGTATTTGCTTGTTTTCTAATGTTTTTTATCGGTGCCCCTTTAGGCGCTATCATTAGAAAAGGAGGTCTCGGTCTTCCTATTGTTTTTGCGGTTTTAATATTCATCACCTTTCATTTTATAAATACTTTTGGAAAAAGAATTGCTCAAGAAAACGGAATGACCCCCTTTATGGGCGCTTGGTTATCTTCAATTATTTTGACGCCATTAGCAGTATTATTGACCTACAGAGCTACAAACGATATTGGATTAATAAACATGGATGTCATTTTGGCTCCCTTTCAAAAAGTACTAAAAAAAATATTCCCATCACGAAACTAATACCCACAATGGATTTAAATAAAATAGAACTCAATACAATTGAAGAAGCAATAGAAGCTATTCGTCAAGGAAAAATTATAATTGTTGTAGATGATGAAGACCGAGAAAACGAAGGTGATTTTTTGGCTGCAGCCGAAAAAGTGACTACAGAAATGATTAATTTCATGGCCACACACGGCCGAGGATTAATATGTGCTCCGTTGACAGAAAGCCGTTGCAAAGAATTGGGATTACATGTTATGGTTACTAATAATACGGATCCAATGGAAACTGCGTTCACGGTTTCAGTAGATTTAAGAGGAAACGGCGTAACAACAGGGATATCTGCAGCAGATAGAGCAAAAACAGTTTTGGCATTGGTCAATCCAGAAACCAAACCGCATGATTTGGCAAGACCAGGTCATATTTTCCCTCTTATTGCTAAACAAGGTGGTGTTTTAAGAAGAACGGGACATACAGAGGCAGCAATTGATTTTGCTCGTTTAGCTGGGTTTAAATCAGCTGGTGTGATTGTAGAAATAATGAATGAAGATGGAACCATGGCGCGACTTCCGCAGTTAGTAGCGGTGGCAAAAAAATTCGATTTAAAATTAGTTTCAATTGAAGCGCTAGTTGCCTACCGAATGCAACATGACAGCTTAATTATTAAAAAGGAAGATTTTGATATTGAGACTCGCTTTGGTAATTTCAGGTTGCGAGCGTACCAACAAACCACCAATAAACAAATACACATCGCTTTAACTAAAGGGACTTGGAATTTAGGAGAACCAATATTAACTAGAATACATTCCACACAAGTTAATAATGACTTATTGGGAACTCTAACTAATAACGTTGATCAGCAACTAGACGATATGTTCAAGGTTATTAATGAACACGGTAAAGGCGCTTTCATTTTTATCAATCAAGACATGCAATCAGTGAATTTACTAAGTCGCCTTACTGAGCTTAAATCATTACAAGAATCTGGACAAATGAAAGCACCAAAAATCATTATAGATAGCAAGGATTTTGGAATTGGCGCGCAAATTTTACATGATATTGATATCTCAAAAATAAGATTAGTTTCCAATACAGAGGGTACTAAACGAGTTGGTATGATTGGATATGGACTCGAAATAACCGAATATGTAAAGTATTAAAACTTTTAATTACTTTTTTTTTAAAATATTTTAAGCCTAAAGCATACAAAATGAAACGGTTAAAAAATAGTCAAAAAAATAGATGCTTTTTTTATAAAAATAGATTTGCATAACCAAAAAAGGTTCTTATATTTGCACTCGCAATCAGGTAATGAAAGCGACAGACTGGAGAAATGGCAGAGCGGTCGAATGCGGCAGTCTTGAAAACTGTTGACTGTAACAGGTCCGGGGGTTCGAATCCCTCTTTCTCCGCTGGTTAATTCAAATAACCTACTAAAACCCTTTAAATCTTATGATTTAGAGGGTTTTTTCTTTTATACCCCTTCCAAATTATTCATAGTTTATCATATTAAAAGGGGTACTATTCGGGGCACTTGCAAAATTCAAAAACATTGTGCCCCTACCTATGGTAAACCCAGTAATAGCAAGGAGTTCATTAAATGGACATCTTGTTTTGTGTTGATATTAATTTTAAATTTCTATTAACTTAAAGGTCACCAGCTATGAATGAAAACATCTCAATCCTCTTTTACTTAAAAAGAGCCAAAGTCAACGCACAAGGGTTAGTTCCTATTTTTCAAAGAATAACTATCAATGGCAAACGCATTGATAATAGTACAGGAAAGTTTATAGACCCCGCCAAATGGCATACCGAAATGTCTAAAATGAGGGGTACCTCAGAAGAAGCTCGTTCAATAAATGGACATCTTGAATATTTGAAATCCAAAATATACGATGCTGAGAAAAACTTAATCAAAACCGATATTCCTATAAATTCCGAAACATTAAAAAACAAATTACTGGGTATCAAAGAACGTCAAAGAACCCTCATCCCTATCTTCAAAGACCACAACAATAAAATCAAAGAATTGGTAGGGAAAGAATATGCACCAGGAACACTGGAGCGTTACAATACTTCTTTAAAACACACCATTGATTTCCTGGAATGGAAATACAAAGTTTCCGATATCGAAATCGACAAAATAAATCATGCCTTTATAACCGATTATGAGTTCTACTTGCGCAGCGTTCGGAATTGCGCGAATAACACGGCGGTGAAATACATCAAGAACTTCAGTAAAATCATCAAGATATGTTTGGCCAATAATTGGATTGATAGAAACCCTTTCAGCAACTACAAAGCCAAAGTCAGAGAAGTGGAACGGGTATATTTATCAGAGGGAGAAATTCAGAATATCATCAACAAAGATTTCAAAACAGAAAGGCTATCCTTAGTGCGCGATATCTTCCTTTTTAGCTGCTTTACCGGCTTGGCATACATTGATGTCAAAAACTTAACAAAGTCCCACATAAGCATCGGTATTGACGGAGAGAAATGGATATTTACCCACCGCCAGAAAACAGAAACAGCTTCGAAGATTCCAATTCTTCCAATAACCCAAATGATTATTGATAAATACGAAGATCATCCGGAATGCTGCAATCAAAACAAACTGCTACCCATTTTGAGCAACCAGAAAATGAATGCCTATTTAAAAGAAATTGCCGGTGTTTGTGAAATCGACAAAGAACTCACCTTCCACATTGCCCGGCATACATTTGCAACTACAGTTACGCTCACAAACGGAGTTCCTATAGAAAGCGTAAGCAAAATGCTTGGACATAAAAACTTACGTACCACCCAGCATTATGCAAAGGTGTTGGATAAAAAAGTAAGTGAGGACATGATGATTTTAAGAAACAAAATGTTAAACAGCATCAATAATAAAATTATCAAAAAGACAAGTTAGGATTTTCAATGGTCTAATTTAGATTAAAGAGTTTGGAATAAATAGTTCAAGAATAGATTCTTTTTGTAATTTGTAGTAGATTTATCTTGGTCTGTAATTTTTTTCAAAAGAACGCTTTAAAACTGTACGATATGCTATCAAAAAAAATTGAAATACTAAAATATTTACTATTGTAATATCGTTTTTATTTCTTCAGTATTACATTGTTATTGGCTCTCTTGACTTATAGTTATAATAAAACTTTGGATTTAAAAAAAGAACTTGTCCAAATAAACAAAGAACTGCATCAGGAACAAGTCACTTTCGAAAGAAAACAAAAGACACATGATAAAAAAATGAAACAGCAGCATGCAAAAACCGAACGGATGATCAAAGAGATCAATTTACATAAATAGGACTTATAACCGGTTCTGTTCAACCTGAGTTTTCATTTTTCCTGCTACACACGCAAAGACCCCCCTGCTGTTGGCACATGGTACTTTAATTACCATATATACGAAGATATTCAAGTGCATTTTTTTTGAAGATTCTATATTTATTTGCAAAACTTTCATGAAATATATTTAAATCAAAAAATTTTCTTTCATTCATATTTTCACATGAAAATGATGCAGCATATGAAAAAGCTCCCTCATTTTTATTTATTTTTTTAGAATAAAAGTTATTTGAAATTACCCAAGTTTCGCATTGGAACATCATCAGATTAGTAATTTTTCTTTCAAGCCTTTTTTCACTGTCAGTGAAGAACTCATTTACATAAGCTTTTACATCCGATTCATTTTCTTTTTTATAAGCCATCATAAAAACTGACTTATCTTTATTTGGAAATAGATTTACAAAAATATCACTTACGTCTTCTTTATCTTTTCGATACTTTCTGATGTATTGTTGCAATTCCAAACTTGTTTCATAGTTGTAGAATGCTGATAAACAAATGCCTTTTATCGATATTTCTCTAACTTTAAAAACATATGATTCTGAACTATTATTTAAATCTTTCCAAATTACATTTTCTGTTTTTTGTAAATCATTTATCCCGAGTTTTTCTTGTGAAAGTGAACCATTTAAAACCGCCATATCAAATAAGTCAGAATGATTGGCAATCAAGCACTCATACATACTTACGTTTACTAATTTCCTGAATTTTTCATTATAAACAGTTCGTAATGTGAATAATAAAAGGTTTCTGTAATTAGAGAAATCAATTTCTTCTACTTCAATAGTTTTAAATAATTCAGTATCATGTGTTGAACAAAAGCAATTAAACGAAAAAGCTTTGTTAATTCCAATCTTTCTAAAAGAATGCACATTTTCGTTGAATTTATTTATTTGCATTTCAATTACATGTCCATCTTCGGCAATGGATGAAAGTATTCCATTTTTCTGAAGAATATGAGAACTAATAGATTTTTCGCTACAATCAGGATGAAAACAAGTATTTATTTTGTCAATAGCTTTTGCTTTACAATCGTGAAATGCTTTCGCAACTTTTATTTTTGGTTCCATATTAATATCAAAAACGAGGTTGTTTATTATGCTACTTTTTTAAAGATTTAGATTTCCATAAGGTTGTGCAACGGCTACGTCTGTTAGCCGAAGCCTTAATCATAATGAAAAACTATAATTTCAAAATAGACTTCTTTTTTCTGATCTTGCGGAAGATGAAATATATAACTAAAAGATGACTCTCCTCTTCCACTTGGTTGTTTAACGAAGTAGGGATGTTTCGGAGCTTCTTGTCTAATAGTGTTTAAAACATTAGAAAACTCTTTGTTTGTGACAAAAATTATCAAAGCAGCTTTTGAATCTCGCCATGTCAAATACCTATCAAATAATTGAAAGATCGCCTTTTGAAATTCTGAATTGCCATGCCAAAATTTGCACTCTGCTACAAACAAATTTGAATTATCTTTAGCATATTTAAGAATTATATCTGTTTTGCCGGCTCGATTAAATGTTTCTCCCGAAGCTGTAGTATTATCATATCGAGTTTCTAATAACAATAGAAATTGATCTCTTAGTCCTTCTTCATCTTTATTTTTATATGTTGAAGGCTTTTTTTCCATACTTTTTCCAAAATCATATATGACCTTTAAGATATCTTCATACATCTCTTTTGCCATCATCGGTTCAGAAGCAAACTCTTGATTTTTTGGTACTCTGGGCTGAGGAACAATTTTCTTTTTTATTGTTGGAGTTGAGAAGACAGATTTTGTCTGATCATCGACTTTTACATTAATAGCAGTAAAAAAGTCATCCTCTTCCAAATATTTATTTTTTTGTTGTTTGAAAAGAGACTTTACAGTACTTTCTAAACTGTTATTCCATCCCTGCGCTTCAATATTTACATTGTCAAGATTAGCAAATGCTCCTCTTTGAAATTCATTCTTAGCATTCTTAAATTCATTAGGATCTTTTTTATATAATTTGAAACTAAAGGAAACAGTATTATTATAATCGTTGACGTTAATCTCCTGGGTTCTCATAACCCATGAACTGGGTCTTACTTGAAATAATACTGCTGCTCCGGTAAATGAATAGGAAACAGTAAAATGATACACATCAGTTTCATATTTTTCTTTATAGAATCTATCTTCAACTATTTCTTTTCGCGTTATTGGTTTTTCAATAACTTCAGAATCAAAATATACTTTTAAAGATTCAATTGTATATTCTGCAATTAAGTAGGAAATGTATTCTTCTTCATCAATTCCCAATAAATATTGCTTGTCATTACCTTCAATTTCTTTCTTTAAATTATTAATTAGGTTATCTTTAAACCTATAACTATCAATTTCTGCAAATGCTTTCATATTCTATTTATTGATATATTTCATAAAGTTTTCTGTTAATGTCAGTTCGTCTATAGATACCCAGACGAACTCAATTTTGTTCATTAGAAAGTAAATATATTAGATCTAAATTACAATTATTATTATTTTTTAACTACCTCTGGTTCCTTTCAACAGCGAATTCTTGGCGGGGCTTGCAGACCGCATGAAGTCTTGCTTATTATAGGCAGTTATTCTAATGTTTATATAAGCAGTTTATTTATACAGAATATTCAATAACGTTAAAATATGGTTTGTTTTCTTTGTCAATGCCTGAAAAAATAGCAGTGAGCGACTTTCCATCTGCTGATAATTTACGTTTATAAATTGCACCTATTTGCCCTTCTTTCAAAAAAAAACCAATTGTAATTTCCTCAGTTACCTTATGTGCAATTATTGAGTCAGTATCTTCTTTGCAGCAAATTGGAAAAGTTTCGTCATCTCTTAACACTGACTTCTTTTGTTCAACATTACTTATAAGTTATTGTTTAGTGTCCATCCACTATAATAAACACAATCCGATACAAATTTTACTTTTATCCATTTTCCTTCATTTTGAAGAACTGTTAGTTTTGTACCAATAGGAATTGTGAACTTCACTTTTAGCCTGTTATCTGGACTTTCTTTTAGAAATTTTATATTTGTCGTAACGGTTTCAAAAGCAGATTCTGTAATGTAGATGGTCTCTTTTGAAACTTTATCATCCATCAGCATTTCCTTAACACTACTAAATAAGGGTACAACAATACAACACACCAAAAGTTTTATGGCTATTACACGCACGCCTGTGTCTTTTAAATTATCTAAAAAATCAGTTATCCATTTGACAAAAAGTTCTTTGTCTTTACCACTTTTATAATTCTCGGACATTTCACTGAACGTATCAAGAATATATTTTGTCACATATGTAATTGCTATTTTGTTCCCCTCTGAAGTTGCATTATCAATATCATAGGTTAGTGCAGCAGTTAATTGGCCATCAATATCGATTTGAAATTCATCATCATACTCGTCCAAGCCATTGATAAGCTTATAAAGATTTTTTATGTTGGAATCAAACCGGAAAATTGATTCAGAAATCTTAACCACATCAGCCATACTTTTTGAAGCAGCATTTAAACCTGAAATTATGTTTATGGCGTTCTTCTCAGCAGAACTTTCTGAAATAGCTGGCATAATCATTTGCCAATTGCTTTGAGTGGTAAAAACACCTTTTAAAGCACTATTAGTAGTATTATTTAAATCAAGAATCAATTTTGGCACCGTTGGTAACTTTGGGTAATCTATTGCTAGGGAATAATCCATTGCGACAGATGCAGAATTGGAATATGTAACCAATGCATCATTTTTAAACCATGCAATAGAATCTAACAATGGCATGACACTTCTTGCATATTTTGTTACATTTTCAGCATCTCGCATAAAACTGGTTGATTTCTCAATAGCAACGGAAATACCGCTGGTTTTTCCCAGTATTCTATCCGTTTTTGCAATTATATCACTTACTGCTGTATACGCTGATATTGGTCTGTAAAATTTATCGTTCATCATGACTCCCAAATATATAATAACAAATTTAACGATAAACAAAATGACAAACAAGGCAACTTTTCAACATTCCTAAGAACGACATTCACACCTCTATTTGACGCAGAAAAGCTGGCATGGTTCAGTTTTTTGTTATCCTCATGGTGCAAAACATCCATAATAATGTTAGCAACTATTTTATTACTAATGCGATAAATAACTCATAGAATTTAACTTTGTTAAAATTTATGATTGATGATTAGAGTATATTTAGATTGGAATGCATTTAGCAGATTGGATGATAATGATGAAACATATAAAAAAGCATCTGCATTTTTAATAGATGATTCAAAATACATCATTCCATTTTCTCACGCTCATATGCTTGATTTGCACAGAGGCTATCTCAAAGTTGGGATGGAAGGAATTGCTGGTAAATTGGATACACTTCAAAAGTATTCGAGGGATTTGTTAATTACTGATACCGACGGAGACGAGTTAGAATTCATCAACATTTATGTTAAGAAAGCGATGGAAATGCAGGTTGAAACTTATGATAACCACAAAGCATTAAATATTACTCTCGATGACTTACTTGAACCATTAGAACTTCTGAAACCATTATTGAATATTCAAATCACCAATCCCATGGCAAAACCTGGTGAAGATATAGATGATAAAGAATATAAAAAACTTATAAGCAACGCACCAAGAACGGCAAATGAAGTTCAAAAACTCATAGGGAATTCTGAAACCACATCAGTAGCAGACTTGATGGGAAATCTAATTAAGATGGCAAGTACTTTATATCAAGACAACTCTTATAATGAACTTAGGGATGCATATCAAAAAGATTTGAAAGTGAATACAGGCCGAATGAGAGATAAGCGTTTTGACCCTATGGAATCGCTTGACGAAATTGCAAGGAAAATGAAATTGGAAAATTTCATGGAACTGCATGAACGTTTGTTAAGTAAAAAAGATAATATAAGTCTCTTCAAAAGAATTCAGGAACTATGCCGCCTGTTGGATTTTAACGGATTTTTCCCTGATGTAATAAAGGAAGGACATCACTTAGACAACATTGAAACCGATTATCAACATATCGGATATGGTTCAACTTGCGATATTTTTATTAGTGCCGATAATAATACAAGGGAAAAAGCAAAGCTCGCATATAAACTCTTAACCATTGATGTAAAAGTATTTACACCCAAAGAATTTGTAGACTTCATTGAGAACAATTCAAGCGAATTTGAAGATAGTAATACCTTTTTAGATTATCTTTTTTGGTTAAGGGACAACGAACCTTCTGCTGTTACAAATGAATTTGAATACCATTATGTTCCCTCTTATGTTTTAGAATATTTTAATATAGTTGGTCTACCATTAAATGACGAAAAGCACTTTATCCTACACAAATTTGGTTCAGCAAACAGGATATCAATGTTCGTAAAAGAAGTTTCTTCGGTTCGTGATAAGCTATTAGAGTTTTATGGAAAACCAGATCTTGAGCAAAACCAAATTGGGGATTATTTTTATGCTGTGTGTTGGATGACCGAAGATCTGATGCTAATCGAATTGAAATACACTGATAAAAATCTGACACTGGAAGTAAAACAATGCCAGAAACTTAAGGGTGGAAGCGTATTTCTAACAAAAGCAAATTCAGGTTTAAATGACCCCTCCTAAACTCATAAATCTTCCCTCTCAAATAAAGTCCTACAATCCACACAACAACTACCCCCTACTACTTCATACCATTCCATAGCTCGAAGAGAGAATGCTTAAATGTGATTCCTTTTAGGAGCATATCAGAAACTACTTTATTGGCAACAAATACTCCCGAATTGACAACTCTTTCTCCTGAATTGACAACTCTTTCTCCCGAATCGACAACTTCGCTCCCGAATTGACAAGTCCCCTCCCAAAATGACTATTCTTGCTCTTAAATTGACAAAATGAAAACAAGAATTATTTCCTATTTCAGTTGACCCAAATCGAAACCAAAATAATCAAAAAGTATAGTCCCAAACCAAGTAAATACAGTAAAACTAAGATAATTTACCCCTATTCAATTCCCGAATTGAACACTATACTTTTAGCAAATAAAAATTACATTATGTAGTTTTGTCTGTCTTTTCAAGCACTTGTCTTGCTATTCCGCAATCAATTCCTCACGATATAACTTCATGGAAAATCAAACAACACAACAGCGCATCAAGGCAATTTACCAAATGCTTTTTGAAATGGCAACCGGTAACCTCTCTTTTAGAATTTTCAAAACTGATCAAAACGACGAAATTGGCAAACTGTCTGAAATGCTTAACAGTCTTGCCGGAGAAATGCATGATATATTACTCCAATCAGGTTACGTTAACCCACACTACAGTTATCAAAACTTAGTACAAACAACATTTATCTTAGACGATAACTTCATAATTCGTAGTTTCAATGCACACGTTCCAGAAGCGCTCTACTATAAATCAGAAGAATTATTTCAGGTAGATTTTGGAAAATTTATTGCGCCACAATCCTTCAGTATTTGGAACCAAAAAAAGAATGAAGCTTCACTTGATGATAATTACCATAGCACCGTTCCGCTTATTTTTATAACAGGTAATTATAAATTACTTCCTATTTTTTGCACCATTTCTCGGCTTCGCTATAGCGACAAGATAATCGTAAACTCAATTACTACCATCTTACAAGAATTGCTATCAGACCCGAAGTATGTAATAAAAGTAAATCCAGAAAAACAATCCGAAGCGGTCGTCATGCAAAATCTTTATGATTACATCTTAAATCACTTGGAGGAACCACTGCCTACCCTTAAAGAATTAGCTGTGCTTTTTGATACAAATGAATACAAATTGAAACAGGGATTCCGAGAATTATTTAAAACCAGTATTTATAGTTTTTACCATGAAGAAAGATTAAAAAGAGCGCATTTGATGGTCAATCAAACAAATATTCCACTCAAAGAAATTGCTATAATGAATGGTTTTAACTCCTACCTCAACTTTTATAAAGCTTTCAAAAAAAGATTTAAATATGCACCAAGTGAAATAGATCGTGGCCCTCATGAAGCTGTTTAATTTCTAAATGCCTACCCCACCCCCTATTTTGAATAACGAAAGTTCTGATTTGCATAACATAACAAATTTTTATTATAGAATTTTACACCACTAAAAAATCTAAAATGAAATTAACTGCTACAATCAGAGAGATAATCAAAAGTATAATCAGCTATTTATTCATACTGATTTTTGTTTATGCAGCATTAACCAAGTTAATAGAGTTTCAAAATTTCCAGGCACAGCTTGGTCAGTCACCATTGTTGAGTGCTTACACTGGATTTATCTCATATTCAGTTTTAATTGTAGAATTGGTCATCGCTTTTTTACTTTCAATACCCAGAACACGATCTATCGGACTACTTTCCTCTTTTGCACTAATGATTATGTTTACGGTTTATATAATCGTTATACTCAATTATTCCTCATTTGTACCTTGCTCTTGTGGTGGCATACTTGAGAAGATGAGTTGGAAAGAGCATTTAATATTCAATAGTGCTTTTACATTATTAGCTGCAATAGCTTCATTACTTATAGCAACTGACAGAACTCATACACTAATAAAACTTTCAATAATCGCCATTACAGCATCCGCTATAATAGGCACTTTATATCTATATTCAGAAGACACAATGCACCGTGTAAACCCATTCATTAGACGTTTTATTCAAGGTGCAGCCTCTAAAACAGCGGAAGCCGAATTAAACAATAATTCAAAATACTTTGCAGGAACTGACGGTAGCAACATTTATTTTGGAGATAGCGAAGCGCCACTCTATATAATAGCTTATGATACCACTTTAAAAACCAAACGTCAATATAAAATACAGTTGGAACGTGAAAACTTTCCATTCACTTCAGTACAAGTCAGAATTGCACCGCCTTATTTTTATCTAATGGATGGCACGGTACCGGTTATTTATAAAGGAATTAAATCCGATTGGAAAGCCAAATTACTCATGTATGACAACAACTACTATTTCTCACAAGCCGAAATCATTGCTTCTGACAAAATTGCTTTTCGTGCGCAACAACAAAAAACGCTTTATAATATTTTAGGAACTTTTACTTTCAAACACAATTTACAAGTTCAGTATGCACCTCAACTACTACAAAAACAAATAGATGGCTTTTTTGATACCGATGGAATGATGCGATTTGACAGTAGATCTCAAAAATTAATCTACACCTATTACTACCGCAATCAATACATTGTCGCGGATAATAACGGCAACTTAATCCATCGCGGAAATACCATTGACACCACTACCAAAGCAAAACTAAAAGTAGCTCATATCAAAGAAACCGGGCAACGAAAAATAGCTTCACTTCCGACAACGGTAAATCAACTAACCGCTGTTTCAAATAATCTGCTATTTGTAAATTCTATGCTAATCGGACGATACGAACCCAAAGAAATGTGGAAACAAGCGGCTATCATTGATGTGTATAATATCGAAAAAAACACCTATTTGTCAAGTATCTACATCTATGATATAAACAAAACTAAGTTGAAGGAAATGTTTGTGGTTAACAACAATCTCTATGCAATAATTGGACATCGGGTTCACAAATACCAATTGAGTAAAAAACATTTCAAAAACTAGTAACAATATCAAAATCTATTCTGATCAGTAGCAGGAACGAGACTGAAAACCTGTAAAAAAGAGTAAGTCAAAAAAAGTAATTAAAATTCTATTATCATGAAAACTATTTTTAAAGTGATTTTGCCAGTTTTGGCATTCACAATGGCAAGTGCCGGAGCAGTTATGTCAAAAGATGCTAAAATTAAAGATGCTAAAAAATCGGTGCTAATCTCAGGATTTATCCAAAATCCTTCACCGGCTAACTGTCTTCCGGTTTCTGTAGATTGTAATACAACAATTGGTCCGGCGTGTATGTCTAGTGAAGCAATTCCAAGACAAGTGTGGTTAAAAAATGCTGCTAATGCATGTAGTGTAAACTTGTACAAAACTGCACACTAAGCAGTAAAAAGAAATATGCAGTTTCTTGTTGGAAACTGCATATTGTTTTAATTGGTTTCAAAATCCGCCTTCATCCACTTTTTCTTTGGGGCATCTTTTAAATAGTGACCAAACCAGTCTTCCACTTTCAAAGTCAAATCTTCCTGATTTTTATGATTAAATAAAACATGCCCATCATAAGGATAAACCAACATCACATGCTCTTTTTTCAATCGTCTCAAAGCAGCATAAAATAGTTCTCCTTGTTCAGGTTCAACATTTTCATCCAATTTTGCGGACCATGTCAGTAAAGGAGCTGTAATCTTTTTAGCATTTTGCAAAGGGGAATTTCGGTAATAAGCTTCTTTATTTTCAAAAAAGGGTACACCCATTCGAAACTGTTGATTTTCATAACGGAAACTATCAATAGCCCCCCAATCATTATTATAATTAAAATAATTCCCAACGATATCAGAAACGCCTGCTCCACTTATTGCAGTGGCAAATAAATCGGTTTGTGTAATGATAAAATTAGTTTCATAACCACCAAATGAATGTCCAAATAATCCAATTTTATAAGCATCTGCAACACCCATTTGAATCACTTTATTAGCGGCCCCAGTCACACATTCAGTTGCTGAAATACCTGTATTTCCTTTTTCATAAGCAATATCTGCCAACAAAACCGCATATCCACTAGCTGTTAAGTTTGTGATGTTAAAACCTAGCATATTTTGATTGGTAGGATTTACATATTTGTGGACGTCACGGGAAACTATCTCATAAATATAAACAATCAAAGGAACTTTTTTGGTAGCATCGTAATTCGCAGGATAAAACAATGCCCCATTCAATGGAGTTCCCTTACTATCGGTATAATGAATCATTTCCGATTTGCCCCATTGATACTTCTTTTGTTGTTCATTGCTTTGAACAATTACTCGCTCAGAGCCATCATCAACATACACAATTGCTGGCGACGAATCATACCTTTCTTTAACACAAATAAAAGCACTTCCTGTTTTAGATTTCATGTATTTGGTAATCATAGCATTTTCAAAAACAAGGGAAGTCATTGCTTTATGGGGTTGCCATTGATAATAACCCACTGCACCCCCATACATATCAATAGCAGTCAGAACACTATTTTTAGATAAATCATAAATATACGTACCGCTATCTGCATAGTTAAATTCGTGAACATTAGAAATTGCAGATTTATCAAATTGAAAACGCAGCTGCTTTTCCTTACCGTTGGTTAATCGTTTACGGTGTTTGCCATCGGTCGAAATCGCCCAAATATCATAGTGGTCATAACATAATATAAATTTTCCGTCTTTACTCCAGTCAGTCTGACCCCAAACCCGCAATTCATTACCAGGATCAACTGCACGATTATCCCAGATAACATTCAAATCCTTTGTTAAATTGAGATGTGTTTTCTTTACAATATCATAAACCCACCAATTACTTTCTTTATAATAACTGATATACCTCCCGTCCGGAGAAAAATCCATTTGACTATCTACCCCGGACTGTTCTTTTAAAAATAAGTCCTTCGCTCCAGTCCTAACATTCATTAAGTAATAATCCATATCAGCATTCACTTTATATTGCGGTTCATACTGATATTTATCGGCTATAACAGAATAATCTTGACTACCGTTCAACGCAACCCATGAATATTTTTCAGAACTAAGTTGCATAACTATTGCTTCTTTTGGTAGCCAAACAGCCAAAAACTGTGGATAAGCAACGCTTGCTTTCAACTTACGTTCACGATAAAGTGAAAGGTCCTTAGAATGCCAAACTTCAATACCACTGGAATATACAGTTGTGTCTTTAGCTGCAATAGTGGTTACTCCAAAAAACACTTTCTTTCCATCACGGGAAACTTTTAATTCAATATTTTGTTCGGGAGCAATTTTCATATGCGTTGGAAAAGTAACATCAGATGATTTCAGAGTAAATAGTTTAGTATTTAAAAAATCATAATAATACACTTCCTTATTACCTTTGTCAATGCCATAAAACGCAACAGAATTACCATTAAATTGCCACTTAAGTACTTCAAAAGTTTGTTCAGTCGGCTGTATGAATAGCTGATTACTAAAAGATTTTTTAAAACTCAAAAATCCAACCGAACCTTTTCCATTCACCGCAGTAGTATAAACCAACTTTGTCTTATCAGCATTCCATTCATAAGTACTCACATTTTCAATACGTTCAATTGTTGCTCCATTTTTTCTGACAACAAGCGTAGAAGCGTCTTCCAATGTAACTAAATACTGTCCATCTGCCGAAAACGAATAACTACTAACATTCGGATATAATTTTTCAGTTCCGCTATTCAAATCAAACAATACCAAACGTTCCTTTTTGATAAAAGCAAAATCTTTTTCACCATTAAATGTACCAGTAATCACATTTGGAAATACAAACTTCTTTAAGCTTTTAGTGTGCACCACAAATGTAGTATCTAAATTATTTTCGTACGAAAATCCGTAACTGACCCAAGCACCATTTCCAGACAATTGCTCGCTTGCCATCGTATGCCACAAACCATAATCAGCTTCGGTCACATTTTTCTTAGTTAGCGCCTGTCCCATAACAGGGCAGGGAACTAACCCAACTAAAATTAGGGCGATCGCGCCATAAAATGTTGATAAAAAAGAGAATTTCATTAATAACCCGGATTTTGAGAAATGTTCGGATTCGCCAATAATTCTGTCTCCGGAATTGGCCAATGAGAATCGGTACTATTCCAACCCAATTTCACAATCGGTAAAACAGTATTTAATGTTCCATTTCGTTTCAAATCAAAAAAACGATGCCCATATTCTGTAAACAATTCATAGCGTCGTTCTTGTTGAACTGCATCTATAATTTCAGCTGCGGTTGTTGCTGTAGTATTTGGCAAACCAGCCAAACTTCGAACCGTATTCAAATCTTGTTTAGCATTGATCAATTCACCTTGGCGTGCTCTTGCTTCGGCACGAATAAGATATTGTTCCGCCAATCTAAACACAATAGAATATTCAACAGATGTTCCAGTATTGGTATTTTGCTTGTATTTATTAGCATGATACCAAGTGTTGGAACCATCTGTAACGCTCGCAATCCAATGACTTTTTCTAAGGTCATCATTCGCAAACGAATTATACAACTCAGCCCGCAAGCCAACAAACGGCGGTGGTCCAGTCTGAAATACAAATACCGAACCTTCATCGGCATTATTACCTTCCAACTTTGGATAGAACTGCCAAATCGTTGCAGTACAATCCTTCAAAAATACCTTGTCAATATCCGTTTCCCAAACATACTCAGCATTATTCAAAACAGCCGAAGCAGCATTTGAAGCTTCAGCCCAATTACCGTTATACAAATACGTGCGTGCCAGTAAAGCCATTGCAGTCGAACGATTTGGCCGAACACGATTAGGTACAATATAAGCCTCGGGCAATAACGCAACTGCCTGCTCTAAATCGGCAATAATAGCAGTATAAACCTGAGCTGTTGGCATTCTGTTAACCAAGCGGTTTACCTCATAATCAGTGGTAGTAATGTAAGGCACATCACCATACAAATTCAGCAAATAAAAATGCACCAAAGCTCTAACAAATAACGCTTCACCAACAAACTGATTTTTATCAGCAGTTGAAAGGACAGTCGAATTCCCACAACCATAAATCACAGCATTAGCACAATAAATCTGATGGTAACTTTCATTCCACAATTGTGATGCAAGCGATGTGGTGGACTGCATAGAATTATTAAAAATAAACGAAATATTATCATCAGTAGTGCCATAATAAGTAAGCTCGTCAGCATACAATCCCAAACTTACACTTGAGCCAGTGGTTAATCCTGCCAACAATCCTGTATCTCTCAATTTCGAATAAATGTCAATCAATGCTGCATTAGCGGTTGTTCTATCCTCAAAAACAGTTACTCCAGTCAATTGTGAACTCGGAGTTTCCACATCCACAAAACTATCGCAACCCATCAAACTTAGTAATACAAATAAACTCAGTAGTGTTATTTTAAAATTTTTCATAGTCATATAAATTAAGATTATAAAGTCAGTTTAACTCCAGCCGAATACACTTTCAACGGTGGCAAAAAGTTACTAAACTTAAATTCGGGATCTCCTTTAGAATAATTGGTAAAAGTCAACAGGTTTTGGCCTTGCAAATACAATTGACAACGAACTCCTTTACTCATTTTCAAAGGCAAATCATACGTCAACGATATGTTTTTCAAACGCAAATAAGAAGCATCTTCTATATTACCTGTACTCAATGCATAACGGTAATACGCATTAATTATATCGCCATTAAGTCCTGTAGTAAATGGTTGTTGCCCATCCGGGTTGCTGACACTTGCCAATTGATTGACTGGAGTTCCGGGAACACCAGATGTTGTTCCAAACGTTTCTTGCTTCACAAATTGAAACAAGAAATCCAATTGCAAATTTTTATAGGTAAACTGGTTTTGCAAGCCACCAAAGAAATCCGGACTCAAATCAGCAATGTTGGTTCTATCGCCAAGCGAAGTAATCACTCCATCACCATTCACATCCTCAAACTCATAAACACCAGTTGTTGGGTTTATGCCGATGTAGTTATAAACTTTTACGATGTTTATGGGTTCGCCAACCACATAACGGTTCGCGTT
The DNA here is from genome assembly GCF_015751645.1 of Flavobacterium sp. CG_9.1. Classification (NCBI taxonomy): domain Bacteria; kingdom Pseudomonadati; phylum Bacteroidota; class Flavobacteriia; order Flavobacteriales; family Flavobacteriaceae; genus Flavobacterium; species Flavobacterium sp. CG_9.1. Next base: position 4,969 of record NZ_JADOVC010000026.1, on the reverse strand, counting down.
GGTGGAACTTTCCAAACTAGGATATGACACCAATTTATTGCTGCTAACCGAAATATTAAAATTAGTAGTCCATTCAAAATCCTTGCGCTGAAAATTAACGGTTCTTAATGTAAACTCCAATCCACTATTTTGAACCGTAGCATCAAGATTAGCATTCAACGAACTAAACCCAGTAGTTCCCGGCAACGGTAAACCAACTAACTGATTCGATGAACGATTTAAGTAGTAAGCAGTGGTCAAAAACAGTCTGTCTTTCACGAAACCTGTTTCCAAAGCAACCTCAAACTTTCTATTCGTTTCCCATCCGAATTCGGGATTAAACAACCGAATCGGTTGCAATCCGATCAACCCTTGATACGTATTACCCGAAGAAGTATACGTATCCAAAAACTGATAGTCTCCTATTTGATCATTACCAGTCGCTCCATAACTCGTGCGTAATTTTCCAAAACTAAGTATCGAGTTATCTTTCAAGAAAGTTTCATTCGAAAAAATCCATGCCGCTCCTACCGCTCCAAAAGTAGCAAACTGCTTTCCTGGTCCAAATCGGCTCGAACCATCACGGCGACCAGTAATATTAATTATATAACGGGCATTCCAATTGTAGTTGATTCGGGCAAAAAAGGCTTGATACTTATAAACGGTTTCTTCACTGAGGTCAATCGTTTTTATCGATGCCGAAGCCAAGTCGTTAATCAAACTATTACTCGAATACCCAAAACCATTCATAAACAACCGATTGGTTTTCTGTTGCTGAAAAGTACTACCGACCAAAGCCTCAATTTTACCTTTGCCAAGGGTAGTATTCCAATTCAATTGTGGCTCAAATATCCAAGTGCTTCTATCGGTTTGGCTAACACTCAATCCCGAAAATTCACTTCCCAACCCATAAGCCGGATTATACATCGTATGCGGTTGCGTTCTACTTTCAGTATTTTTCAAATCCGAATAACCTAAACTTGATTTCGCTTGTAAATTTTTCAAAATCTGATACGACAATACAGTATTCGCAGTCAAATCTTTAATCCTCGAATCAAATTCCGATTCCAGTAACGCCAACGGATTATCCCAAGTGCTGTTCGCCCAATTCAAATTTCCATCTGCGTCATACAATTCAGGCGCATTAGGTGCAAGAGTTCTCGATACCGCAGTCAAATCCGTAGCGGGTTGATTATTCTTTTGAGCTGTATAATTGGCAGAAAACACCAATTTAAACTTGTCATCATCCGAAGTATGATTCATGTTAAAATGTGCCGCACCTTTATTATATTGAAAATCGCCCGGAAAAACAGTGGTCTCCGTTCTATAATTACCACTCAATAAATATTGCGTTTTAGCATTGCCGCCAGATACTGAAGCTTGTAAATTGTTAACGGTGGCTGTTCCACCTATAAACGCTTTCTGCCAATCAGTATAGCGGGTTGCATCCCATGTGCCATTGACATCATAGGCAAAATCAGGATAAGTACTAATACCATCATTAGCAAATGCCTGTTGGCGCATCGCTAAATACTGTGGCGTATTCATCAATTTCGGCGTTTTTGTAACACTTCCTACATTTGTAGAACCATTCACCATAAAGGTGGTTTTTCCTATTTTACCTTTTTTGGTGGTAATCAGCACCACACCATTAGCACCACGCGAACCATAAATCGCTGTAGCATCAGCATCTTTAAGCACCTCAATACTCTCAATATCCGACGGATTTATAGAATTCAACGGACTAGTCAAACTCGGTGCAGTACCGGAGGTAGCAATGGAACCAATGGCTTCGGATGAATAGGGAACTCCATCAATAATATACAACGGCTGGTTACCATCACCACGCAAACTGTTTTGCCCTCTTATTTTAATGGTAAAAGAACCACCGGGAGAACCACTGTCTTGTACAATATCAACCCCAGCCATTCGTCCCTGCATAGTGGCTAGGACATTTGTTACTGGTTGTTTTTCAATATCCTTCGCAGATATTTTAGCAATACTTCCGATGCGCTCGCTTTCTTTTACTGAATAATAACCGGCATTAATTTTCACTTCTTGAAGTTGGGTGGCATCCTCTTGCAGTCGTACATTAATAACAGCATTACCCTGTACAGGCATTTCTATAGTTTTGTAGCCCATAAAGGAAAAAACCAGCAAATCGGTTGGAGCGGCAGTTATCTCATATTTCCCTTCAAAATTAGTAATGACATCAGCACTTTTTCCTTTAATAGAGACAGTTACTCCAGGCATTTGACCCTGATTATCAGTTACGGTTCCGGTAATTTGCTTAATCTGAACTTGTTTAATCTGAACTTGTTTCAGATTCTGCTTTGGCAAGCTATTGCCCACTTTAAGCAAAGCCGCAGAGATTATGGGCGTATTAGCAAGAGCAACACTAGTATTCAGCAGTATGCAAATAAGCAGATACCAAAGTACCGTCCTACCCTTGTTTAATGAAATATTTTTCATAATATTGGTTTAGTTAATGTAAATGAATGTTTTTGTTAGCTATAGGTCCTCTATACAGTTGTCGAGACGGTGAGAGGGCCTTTTTTTTATGCGTTTAGCCACGAAGGGTTTTGTTTTTTTATTTGATCATAGGCGTTTTTAAGAGTTAGGAGTTATAGGTCATAAATTGGTGTTAATACTAAATAAGCTTTAGCTATTTTTAAATCTTTAAAAACATTTGCAACCATATAACCACAGGCATATTATTGCTATTAAAGCCACTATTAATGCAATTTGTATTTGTTTATAGTATTTCATCTTTGCAATTTTTATATGTAATGGGTTAACTTATCACTGCAATCTGACCAATGTTGGCTACTTTCTATTATTGACATTGCTATTAAAATTGCTATTGTCATTGCTATTCTTATTGTGTTTTTATTATGTTTTTATTGCATAGGCAACTGGGTTTTAAAGTTTTTTTTAAAAGGAAAGTACACTGCCGTTGGCAGTTGCAGCCCGACGCAGGCAGTGCATTTCCAAACTAACTAATTCAACAAATTAATTTGTGTGCGAGACTTTAAAAAAGAAGGAAGATTGGCTAAGAATGGCAGCTGGCTTTGTGCCAATAAAAAATGGCGCAGAACTCAGCTTAAACGCTTCAGAGGTACTGGTATACCCGCCACACGAATAAGTGAGCCCACGCCATGGGACGTGAGCATCGTACTTATCATCTCGTGTGTTAAAATTACCAGTTTTCTGAAACGAGATTCAAAGCGAATGCTTCAAATATTTTATATGAAGAATCGCAAAAATACATTACTTTAATGTAATGATTAAACAAATATACTAAAAAAATATTAACGTGGTAATATATTGCCACATTAATTTCTTTAAATTTAAAGAAATTGCCTAAAAGATAGGCTATGATTAATGAAACTACGAAAAGTGCATTTTTACTAAAATTTGGTAAAAAACTCGGAGAAATAAAAAAACTCAAAAATTTAAGTTATAGGACGATCGCTAAAAACTGTGATCTAGATGCAAGTTTTATAAGTAAAATTGAAAAAGGTACTGAAAATATAACTTTAGAAACAATACTTAATTTATCGTATGGACTTAATATTCAACCTAAGGAGTTTTTTGATTTTAAAGTAGATTTAGAAAAAGAATAATTGGATTATAAATAAGTTAGGTTTTTTGACATCTTTTTTTGTGAAAAAGACCCAAACAATACTATTCAATTCGCGAATCACACACTATACTATTTGCATCTAACTCCATAAAAATATAGGTTTGACACTTAATCAAATTTATAATAGCTATGGAATGGTATGAAATAATAGGACTAATTGTGATATGGATTGTAGGTCTTTATGTAACTGGGAAGTTTTATGAGCGCATGAGAAACAGGCATTTTAGTGATCGTTGGAGGAATAAGAAGAAATAAAAGATGCTGTGTGGGTGTCTTTTTTTGTTTTAAAACTAATTGATAATTTATAAAAAAAATACTATATATTTGAGAATCGATAAAGCGAAACAAACCTTCGTTTATCTACCCATATTAGGGTTTATATATGAAGGTTTGTTTCGTCTATATACTAGTGTGCGTCAGTTTAGTAGGAATAAATAAAAAAACCAAAATAACATGTCAAAAACAGAAAAGTTAAAAACCGAAATTACAGAAGCAATCCGAAAAATAGAAACTCTAAATGAAAATAACAAATTTGAAGTTTATAGTATTTATTCAAATATCTACAAAAAGTGCACGGATATGAATCGAGAAGATTTTAAATCAGAAATTGAATTCGACAAACATTGTTCAGATGTAAAATCAAAATATAATACCATTCAATTAGAATTAAGTAATTTACAAAACCCTAATTCAATGGTTGATGTTCAATCTAATTTTGCTCAAATTAAAATATCTTTACATAATCTTATTTAAGACGATTATATCCAAAGGTTCTAATTTGTTATTGTGCATTTGGTCTAATTTACGGGATATTACAATTATATTTTTTAGCCAGTGGTCAATATTATCGCAAGTAGGAATGTTTTTTTAAACCCAATACATAAGTATCGAGTTCATTAACTAAGGCTTCTGATTTTATTTTTATATCTGTATTTAACATTTCTTTTAATTTAAAGATTGTTTCCGTCTTAAACGGTGCGGAAGCGAAACCGAAAATTGTAACCTGACAAAATAGTCGAGAAAACCGAAGGCATAACAGATAAGGGTTCGTTGGGCTTGAAAAGCCAACAATGAACCCGCGGTTGAACGGAACCGGTTGAGAGTCCGCTAACACTATGGCGTTATCGTAAAATTAGTAGAAGGATTACCAAGAGGATTTAGAGTCCTCTTTTTTTAAGGATTGGTTTTCGTAGTTTATTTCGTGTTTCCCTTTCCCGAAGTTTCGGGATTGAGCATAAAATCCCTTACCTGTATATTCCAGTCATGATGTGCCACTAATTCCGGTCATGATGTGCCACAAAATAATGAGCTAATTTCTGTTCAAATTTACATTTTTTTATTGAT